>JAFGHG010000129.1 GCA_016939345.1 Candidatus Omnitrophota bacterium | reverse complement strand
GAGTGATGTCCGGTTAGCTTTATCAAAACTGGCTTTAAAAATGAAATCAAGTTCTAATTTTGAAGTCAAATCCTTTAAAAAGGAGGCAGTTTCAAAAGCATGCTCTTTGCTTTCGATAATGCAGGGACCGGCTATGAAAATCAACTTTTTGCCCATGATAAAACTTATAGACGTTTATTTTTTTTGAAGAATTCTTTCAACTTTTTCCAAATCTTCTTGAGTATCTACGCCGCAGGAATCAAATTGAGTCCCGAGCACCTTTATCTTATAGCCAGCTTCAAGTGCTCTTAACTGCTCAAGCTTTTCAGCTTTCTCCAAGCTTGATGCGGGAAGGTTTTTGAAGGTAAAAAGAAAATCCTTAGTATAAGCATAAATACCCAGATGTTTATAATAGGTATCTTCTGATGTATGCTGGCGAAAGTAAGGAATTGGATATCGGGAAAAATAAAGTGCATTATCATCTTTATCGCAAACAACCTTTACCACATTTGGGTTATCAATATCATCCCGGTTTTTGATCTTGACTTTAGCGGTAGCCATGACAACCTGAGGTTCTGATAAAAGTTCCTGAACCAGCATGTCGATGACTGCCGGATGCATCAAAGGCTCATCAGCCTGAATATTGATTATTATTTTTGCATCGATATCCCTGACAGCCTCAGCTATCCGGTCAGTTCCGGAAAGGTGTTTTACGGAAGTATGGACTGCCCTGGCTCCGAAGCTCTTTGCTGCTTCCTCTATTTCTGAATGATCACAGGCTATAATAAGCTCATCAAGGAGCCTTGCGCTTTTGGCTTTCTCCCAGGTCCACTGTAAAAGGGTCTTTCCGGCTATAAAACGCAAGAGCTTTTGAGGCAGCCTTGTTGAAGCAAACCTCGCAGGTATGACTCCGATAACGTTTGAATTAGTTTTCATCGATTATATTAAAGAGTTCTTTCTTGCTGGCAGTAGAAGCTCCTAATTTTCCCACAACTATCCCGGCAGCAAAATTAGCTATCATCGCTGCATCCTGATATTTTGCCTGACAGCATAAAGACAGGGTAAAAGCAGATATAACAGTATCTCCGGCCCCGGTTACATCATAAACTTCAAGGGCTGCGGTGGGAATATGATACGATTTGTCTTCTACGAAGAGCATCATGCCGTCTTCACCTAAAGTTATAAGCAAAGAGTCAGGGTTAAGGCGCTCCTTTATCATCTTGCCCAACAAAGGTATTTCGTCTTTACTGCGGATCTTATAATTAACCGCTGACTGAGCTTCCTTCAGATTAGGGGTAAGAGAAGTAACGTTTTCATAGTAGTCAAAATGCTCCTCTTTAGGATCGACTGTAATTATTTTTTTCCTTGCTTTACAGAGTTCGACCAGCTCTTCGACAATGGAGGGATTTATTACACCCTTGCCATAATCCTCGACTATAACTGCATCGAAATCATCTATATGCCTTCTTACCTTATCAAGAAGCATTTTGTTTGTTTTCGCTGAAAGTGGCTCAACCGATTCCCAATCCACCCTGACCAGCTGTTGATTATTGGCAATTATCCTGGTTTTTAATGTAGTCGGCCGGCTTAAGTCCCTGACTATTATCTGGGAAGAAATCTTGTTATCTTTAATATGAGAAAAAAGTTTGCTGCCGAAATGGTCGCTTCCGATCACTCCGCAGATACTGACCTTTGCGCCAAGAGCCCTGATGTTCAATCCGACATTGGCTGCCCCTCCGGGAGAAAAGCTCTCTTTATTGGCCCAGACTACAGGAACCGGAGCTTCAGGAGAAATTCTCTCGGCTCTTCCTGAAATATGGTGGTCAAGGATAAGATCTCCGACCACAAGAATATTCTTGCGGTAAAAAGAAGATATTATTGACTTCAGCTTTTTTTTATTTATCTTCATATATTAAAATAAAGACCCTGAGGGGAGAAAATAATTATACCATTGTAATCAAAAAAATCTAGGATAAAAAGGGGCTGTGGGGCTTTTTCAGAAAAAAGAACTCGACACCTCATCGGCAAATAGAAAACCCCTTTTGGTCAACGAAACATTTGCCCGCCTGTATTTATCTTTTTTTATCTTTATAAGCCGCTTCTTGCCTAATTCCCTGAAAGCTTCCTTGTAAAATTCCCAAAGCTCATAACCAGTCTTATCTTTATACCAGCGCAAATCTATACCTCTTTTTGTCCTGATTTTTAAAGCTGCTGTTTCGCTGGCAAATTTTTTTTTGCTAAGTTTCTCCTCTTTAGCCGGAATTATTCCGGCCTGGGCGTAGTTTTGTATATAATCTGATATAGAAGAAGTATATTTACCTCTTATGCCTCCTATATAATAGGTGGCCGATGCCCCAAAAGCCCGGTAAGAGTTATTATCCCAGTAATTCAGATTATGACGGCAGCAAAATCCATCTTTTGCATAATTTGATACTTCATAATGCTCAAAGCCCTTAGAAGGCAAATAATCAATCGCGTATCTTAACATCTTTGAAACATCTGACTCATCTGAAGGCATGATCTTTTGTTTTTGTGCAGATTTAAAAAGCCTTGTCCCTTTTTCATAGCTTAGGCTGTAACAGGAAATATGGGTTAAGGCAAGCTTTGCGATTTCTTCCAGTTCTTTTTTCCACGAAACCAGGTCCTCTCCCCAGATTCCAAAAATGAAATCAGCGTTTACATTGTTAAAACCTGAATTTATGGCCAAATCAAGAGATCGCAACCCTTGAGCAACTGAATGGACTCTCCCCAGTTTTTTCAGTTTAACAGAACAAAGAGACTGTAAACCCAGGCTTATTCTGTTAACCTTATGCATTTTTAACAACCTGGCCATATCTTTGTCGAAACTTTCAGGGTTCGCTTCAACGGTAAATTCGTAATCCCCGGATAACTTATCCTTCAAAGATAGAAGCAGTTTTTCCATTAATTTTTTTCCGATAACTGTAGGTGTGCCTCCTCCGATAAAAACTGTGTCCAGCCTCTCATCGAGATTAGCTATCTGATTAATAATGGTATCCAGATAATAAGCAGCAAGTTTTTCATCGAAAGCTATACTGTAAAAATCGCAGTATGAGCACTTGCTGCGGCAAAAAGGAATATGAATGTATAATGAATTAGGCATTAGAATAGGCTAAAGGCACTAAACAAGTATTTTTTCATTCATGATTTTAGGTGTATAATGAACCCCAAATATTATACAAGAATGAGCTGTTCAGTCTATATAATAAATTGTCCGCCTTTCTGGCTTAAAACCCCTCCTCTGTCCTTAGTATACCTTAAAGCTTTTCTTCAAAGTAAAGGCGTTAAGACAATGGTAAATGATCTGAATAATAAGATTTTCAGCTTAAGCAGAATATCTCCCGGAACTTGGCTGAAACTGGATGAAGATTTTGAGAAAAACCTTTTTCGAGAATCCTTGAAAAAACATACTGTTTTTTTTAAAAAATTGATCATGGAAATAGGGAATTTTGACTGTATAGGGCTTTCAATACTTAAAAGAAACACGCATTTCAGCTTATCTTTGGCCCAAGAGATAAGAGCTGCCTATCCTAAAAAACAGATTATAATCGGCGGTCCACAGGCATTTATCCTGGATAAACAAAGCTCCTTAAACAAAGAATACAGCTGGGTGATAGGCGAAGGCGAACTTGCCTTTCTGGAAATAGCCAACGGCGTTAAAAACAGAATACACCGGTTCATGGAAACAGAATGCTTGGATGACCTACCTTTTTATGACTTCGCTTCTTTTGATTTGAATTCCTACTCCCATACTTTACCCCTTCTTTCTTCAAGAGGCTGCCCCAATCAATGCTCTTTCTGCAGCGAAAGGCTTTTATATAAAAAATTCCGCTTTCATTCACCAGGTTATTTAGTTGAACAGATTATTCAATTGAAAAAAAAATCCAGAACCAATAATTTTGTATTTATGGATTCCCTTATTAATTATAATGAAGACTGGCTGTATGAATTCTGCAGCTCGCTCCTTAAAAAAGATCTAAGAATAAATTGGGAAGCCCAAATGAGGATAAAAAAGAAGCTGCCGCTGGAATTGGCCGGGCTGCTGAAAAAAAGCGGCTGTTTTAACCTTTTTATCGGCCTGGAAAGCGGCTGCGATAAAATCTTAAAAGCTATGAATAAAGGCTTCAGCCTCCAAGAAGCAGTTGCCTTCTTTAAAGTATTAAAAAAAGCCGGCCTCAATTTTGAAGTCAGTTTAATTTTGGGCTACCCTGAGGAAGGCAAGGAAGAATTCAAGGAAACCAAAAAATTTATTGTAAAAAATAAAGAAATTATACCCAAGATAGCTCAGGTTAACCCTTTTACCGATTATTTAGGCCGGTTCCCAGAAAAAAAATATCCCGCTGCCGAAGGCATTAACCGGGTAAAAAAAATTCTGAAAGTCCTTGAAAAAGAAAGAATAAAACACACCAAGAAATATATAAATAATTTGATTTATTAATATGAAGATCAAAGAAACACCCACCCAAAAAGTATTATCTAATACCCAGATAAACCTTGGCGATTTTGTCATAAATCCTTATCGGGGATGTGAATTCTCCTGTGCTTACTGCTACTGCCAGAAAAATAAAAACATCAATGGGGATGACTTTGGAAATACTCTTTCGATAAAGACTAATGCCCCTGAAATCCTTAAAAAAGAATTACGCTTTAAGAAGCCCGAAAGAGTCCTTATCGGCTCTACCACAGAATGCTTTCAGTATAAAGAAGAAGAATATAAGATAACAGAACAGATACTTTCCATACTGAACAGCCACAGCATTCCTTATACAATTTTAACTAAATCTCATCTGATAAGAAATTATCTGGGCCTTATCAAAAAGAATAATAAAAATAAAATCTACTTTACTTTGAATTTTTCTAAACAGGTTTTAATTAACATATTTGAAAAAAAATCATCTTCTCTTGAAGAAAGGCTAAATACCATAAGCCGCATTAAAGATGCCGGGATTGATCTACGCATCCATATAGGACCTTTCATGCCTTTTATCTCTGACCTTGAAGAAATCTTAAAGCTGGTTCCCAATACAATAAATGAAATCGACGTAGAACTCTATCACCACAAACAGGGAAATTTCAAAAAAATTCTTGATTTGACCAAAGAGCATATCAATACCAAAACTGCTGAAAACTTAGCCACGGTATACAGCAGCCCAAGCCAACACCTTGCTTACGCCTCTTTGATTAAAAGAAAAATCAAAGAATTGGCTAAATCCTACCCAGGACAATTTTACTTTATTCTCGCTGATTTCAATGGATATTACAATTCAGGCATGGATTATCAAAAACCATTAATAATCAGGA
Source organism: Candidatus Omnitrophota bacterium (assembly GCA_016939345.1). Taxonomy (GTDB): domain Bacteria; phylum Omnitrophota; class Gorgyraeia; order Duberdicusellales; family 4484-171; genus JAFGHG01. Next base: position 268 of record JAFGHG010000129.1, on the reverse strand, counting down.
GATAAAAAACTGCCGCCGGCTTAGGGCTTGCGGCTTATTATCCATGAGCATATTGTGGCCAGGACTTCGTGCGGTTTTGAAAAAAAGGCTTTATCGAGCTCTATGCGGTCTGATTTTAAAGCTTCAAGAAGATCATAATCTATTTCAGGTTCAACCCCTATTATCTCCTGGTTAAGACTCTGAAGTATGTGCAGGTAATCATCAACTCTCAGCCGGTTGAAATACATAAATTTACTGCAATAATTTTTCTCCCATTGTTTATCACTGT
>JAFGHG010000128.1 GCA_016939345.1 Candidatus Omnitrophota bacterium | reverse complement strand
TAATACTGTAATTTTAGAGACTAATCAAGGCAATATAGAAATTAAGCTTATGCCTGATGTAGCGCCTAAAGCCTGTGAGAATTTCATCGGCCTTGCGGAAAAAGGCTATTATGACGGCATCATATTTCACCGGGTCATCAAAAAATTCATGATCCAGGGCGGAGATCCCACCGGAACCGGAATGGGCGGCTCTTCTATCTGGGGCGAGCCTTTTGAGGACGAAGTTTCAACCAGCCTAAAATTTGATAAAAAAGGACTGTTGGCTATGGCCAATTCCGGGCCTGATACAAATGGTAGCCAGTTTTTTATAACCGTAGAAGCCACCCCTTGGCTTAATATGAAACATACGATCTTCGGCGAAGTCATATCCGGTTATGATGTAGTCGAAAAAATAGAAAACACTCCTACTGATTCCAGCGACCGTCCTTTAAACGAACAAAAAATCATCAAAGCCTACCTTAAATAAACAGCCTTTCCTATCCACTGATTACTCTGATTATAAATGATTACACTGATTTGAGGCAACGGTTATGGTTACGGTTACCTGCCGTCTCGCCGAAGGCTTGCCGAGGCGGACGAAGCTGAGGGGCAGGCAGGCGATGCCCGTTTCGGTAATGTTTATCGGTTACGTAAAAGACACCTTACCATAACCGAACTACAATACGGGCTTAGTTACCCTAACTGTTACCGTTCTCCTGAGGTTCTTAACTGCTCTATCAGCCTCTCCACTCTTTTCTCCAGTCCTCTCTCGAAAAAGCCGGGTATTGAGTCCTGTAATCCCTTTTTGAACTTTGAATCCTGCCATTGAAAATTAATCTCATTATAGAGCCCTGAAAGCTTGAACTCAAAATCCAGATAGGTAAAATCTTTTCCTAAAAGCTTAAGCAAAGAATTGAACCTCGGCGAATCCTCCAGCAGACTGCGGGATAATTTGATCAGAAAATGCCCGTTTATTAGCTCGTTTTCCATAATCCGGTAATAACCTGATAAATTGACGTCTTCTGAATTCAACTCGATGTTATTAAGCTGGCTGATTTCATCTGAAGCATAAAAATCAGCATCAATGCTGTTAAAGCTTACTGCAGCAAGTTGGGGGATCTTGAAAAAACTGCTTAACCAGGTAAAAAATTCAATTCCCTCAAGCTGGCCATTATCAACCAACAGCTGGCCTTCCAATTTCTTTTTAGGAAAGCTGCGCAGGTCTGCCCTGATCCTTAGATCGCCTTTGACTTTAGAGAAAAATGGCACCAATGAGGAGAAATCTTGCGGCTCTGCATCTATAATGAGGAAATCTAACCCATAACGCATCGGCCTGAATCCGCAATCCAAAGAAGCCTTACCCGAAATAAACCCTGCACCAATGCTTGCATTAAAATCAGCTTCCTTTAGCCTTTGAGACTTAAGGTCAATAAAAATATAAGCATCAGAAAGGCTGAAATAATGTTTTTTATCTGCCAAAAAACAGTAGATATCAAGCTTGCTAAGGTTTAAACTGATAAGCTCATCCCCTGTTAAGCCTGCCTTTAGCTGAGATACCTTAAAATGATATTGCTGGTTAAAAAGATCCCTGTAATCTCCGCCTGCATAACTTAGGCCGATATCCCCGCTGAAAGAGTAATCATCTATCTCTCCCTTTAAGATCGCCTCTAACCTCTGTCCATCCTGCCCGTTAGTCTTCTTCTGGGTCTGGCTATAAGAACTTAAAGACATATTCATCAGCAGTTTATCAAGAAAAGTCAAATCACCCTTGAAATTAAAACTGACCCCATCCAGGCTGAAGTCTATCTTTTTTATAAACACAATTGGTGGAGCCATTTTAACTTCGCATTCGATATCAAATATCTTTTTAATGCCACTGGATTGCTTAAGTTCTGGTATATCTTTTGATTGGGCAAAAAGCATCTTAATTTTTTTTATTATCCCTTTTATTTCAGGCTGGCTGGTTTGATAAGAAAAAAAGTTCCTGAATTCTGAGTAGCCGTTTAAAGAAAGGAGGTCCCCGCTGTAAGCACCCCATAGTTCTAGCTTGGAACTTGAGCTTTTTAATACTGCACTTTTGATTTTGAAGCTGTTTTTCTGAAGATAGCCTTCGAAATAATACTCGGGATTATCTTTATTTTGCAAGTTTTTTAATTTTTTAGGCTTAGACCCTCCCTTCAAATAAAAATTTCCTTTGCTAATAAAAGAACTGCCTTTTTTCCTGAAAGAGGACTCAACACCTATCATGGCCGGGTCCAGGCTTTGGGGCGATAAGTTCAATTTTCCGGATTTAATAAAAAAATTTATATCCTGGTCTAAAGGCAATGACTTTATAAACTCGATTATCTCCTGGCCGCGGGTATTAACAAAATCAAGGCAACGGGGCCAGTAAAAAACAGGCTCTAATATATTCGCGGTAGATAAGACAAGCTTCTTGTTCCTCAATGAGTTAAAGGGAGAGATTTTCAGCTGGACTTCTTTTATGACGACTAGTTTTAAAGCATCGGGTGAACGGCCGGAATATATTGAAACATCATTTAAGCTGACCCTTAAGGGAAAAGAATAATTTACCTTTGATATCAGAACCTTCTGGTTGAAATACTTTCCCAGGTCATTTTGAAGGTAATCAAGTTTTCTGTTAAAAAGGAAAGTTATCAAGGAATTAAAAATAAAGAGGCAAGCCAGGAAGGAAAAGAGAAAAAAAATAAAATTTTTAATAAGGTATTTCAGCAAAGAGCTCTTCATCTAAATAGATTTGCACTTTATCAATATAATACAAGGCTTTATAGTTTTTGGCCATCGGCGATTTATATCTGTATTCTTTATATTTTCGAAAGAGAAGACTTAAGCTGTAGTAGGTAACGATTTTTTTTTCTAAAACTGCCGTAAGCTCTATTTTGCCGTCGGCTTTTGCCAGATCAAGCAAATAAGCATAAGCAAAGATCCTGGCGTCGTTCTTGGGGTAATCAGTTATGAATCTCTTAAAATAAAGGGTGGCGTTGGGAAAACTCTTTAGAGAATAGTAATACTCCCCTAAAGCAAAGACCGCTTCCTTTGCCAGGTTTGAATCGGGCTCGCTCTGCAGGAAGCGGCGAAAGTATATAAAAGCAAAGTCTCTGTTGCCTGATTTAGCCTCTCCCACTGCCTTATGAAATAAATAAGTTTCTCTTTGGGCATAAAGATTATTAAAGCTTACCAAAATTAATAAGACAGTAAGCAAAATTTTTTTTGAGACAAATGAGTTAAGCATGAAAATTTTATTTGGACCTGAAAGAAGTGATGGTTATGACCCTGCCGTCATCTACGATGTTCTGGATCTTTCGTTTTAAAAACTTCTTAAACAGATTTCTGGTGAAGGGTATCAATCCATAAAAACCGATAAAATCAGTGAGAAAGCCGGGGGTGAGCAAAAGAAGACCGCTGCAAAAGATTATCACTCCGTTAAAAACCTCATCTGCAGGAAGCATCCCTTGATTGACTTCCTTTTCAATGCGCCTTAAAACACCCAGTCCCTCTAAACGGGCAAGATAAGCTCCCATTACTCCGGTAAAGACGACTATCAGCAAAGTCGGACCAAGCCCTATGTGCTGGCCGGCCTTTATTAAAAGGGCTAATTCAGCTAAAGGAACAAGGGTAAAAAATAATATTAAATAGCCCAGCATCTTTTATTACTTAGTGGTGTAATCCCGTGGGATCGTAAGCTTAATTGCCTTATGATTACTCCCGGTAGTTGTATAAATTAGCTCGAAGCAGTTGTGATCTGTATACTTTTTCCTGGCAACTAAAATAATCCTCTTTACTCTTTATCTTTGGGTATATACTCTCCCTTTAATATCTCTGGAAGTTTTTTAGCGTCTATTCTCAACCCTCCATCATGCTCAATCTTAACGGTGTAAAGCGTACCCGGAGCAAACATTGTACCCGGAGCTTCTATCTGGGCATTTTTTATGCCCTTTCCCTGGGCTGCTTGTGAATCAATAGCATATTTCCAAAATTCCTGCCAGAGCTTTTTCTGGTAATAATTATCCATGCTTTCAATCTTATATCCCGAAGGTATCTCATTTACCTTAGTAATATCATATTCTAAAGTGTTAGGCCCATCGAGCATAAAAACCTTCCAGAAAAGATAAATGCTCTTTTCTTTTAAAGGGTGCTTGGTCTTAACATACTCATCGTCAAAGCGGATGACCAGAGACTGGAACTGGATTATATTTCCGGGGAAAGTAAAGTATCGGGGTTCTAAAGGTTTTCCTTTCAGGCCGAATTCAAGGAATTTGATGGTAGTAAATGTCTTTTTACTCTGCTCATCGTACTTGACGTTAGTAACCAGGACTTCAGCAACCCGGGATTCAGCCTCTAGGTTAGCCACGAATTCCTTTAGGATTTTGTTTTCTTTGACCTTGCCGCTAACATAGTTGTAGGTGATTAATGCAGCTGACAAAAGCACCAGCGCAAATACAGCGTAAATTAACTTCTTCATCTAATAAAAATTTGTTTAAAACTTCAGGAGTTCCTTTACCCCTTCGGTAGCTCCCTCTAATTCTTTTTTGGCTTTGTCTGCAGCTTCCTTAGCAGCTTCTTTTGCCTGGTCAGCTGATTTCTTAGCTGCTTCAGTAGCTCCGGATATCACCTCTGAAGCTTGTCCTTTTAAAGCATCCAGGTCAAAACCAGTAAGATTAGCTATTGTTGTCTTAAGCAGGCACCTTTGAAGTATCAGCCTGGCCAGACTCTGAGGATCGGTAATATTTTCAAATTTCTCATTGATATTGATCTTAAACTCCTTCACCAAAGGATCTCCCTTTCCTGAATAATCTTTATAAACTACTTTACCGACCTTTAGAACCAAAAGGTCAATAGCTATCTCGGGAGCTTTAGACTCTTTGGTATCTTTCTTC
>JAFGHG010000127.1 GCA_016939345.1 Candidatus Omnitrophota bacterium | reverse complement strand
GGAATAATTACCCAAATGTTCATAGATAAGTCCATAGCCCATAGTCCATAGTCCATAGAAAATAAAATTCTTTGGACTTATGGATATAGACTTTTTTAAATAATTTCATTAATTTAATACGGATTATTTTTTTAATCAGCTGGCAACTTATACTTTATTCAATATTAGCTATCGACTATCGTCTATGGACTATTGACTGTTTTCCGGGATCCAATACTTCTCAAACATATACCATTGCTCGGGATAATTGCTGATATACTTCTCAAGTACCGGAATATATCGGCGCATTATTTCTTCTTCCGGGATGTTCTCTTTTCTTGCCAGGCACATCGGTTCTTCAAAAGACAGGTGATAATTATATTTATCAACCCTGACCAGAAAACCGGGAATAATGCAGGCTCCTGATTTCTTGGAAAAAAAAGCTATTCCCCTAGGAAGCGAGGCAAAACGGGAAAATAGCTCCATTTTTATACCGCTATGGGAAAAATCCCGGTCAGCTAAAAGAGCCAGGACAAAATTATCTTTTAAGGCTGAAAGACAACCCTTTACCCGGCTGCCGGTAGCAATAACTTTCATTCCAACCCTATGGCGGTTAGAATTAAAAAAATTATTTGTCCTCTGGTCTTTATGCGGAAGGGCAACAGCTGCTACAGGGTATCCTAATAATGAAGTAACAGCTCCGGCCAACTCATAATTGCCCAAATGAGCAGTCAAAGCAATGATCGGCATCTTTTGTGAATAAGCCCACTGCAGGTGTTCCAGGCCGCTTACCTTTACGTATTTTTTTATAAAATCGTGATTTATCCGGGAAAATCTGAAAAAATCCACCAGATAATAGGCAAAGTTTACAAAAACCTCCCTGGCACAGCCTTCAATACGGGATTCATCTTTTATGATGGCCGAAAGATTATACTTAACAGCTTCTTTATCTTTGACCGATAAACGGTAATTAAGTAAAGCAAGGAACTTTGCAACCATATAGCAAATACTTCTCGGAAGACATAAGGCAATCATTTTACCAAGTAAGTAGAGAAAATACATTGATACTTATATTAAAATTAACTTATCAGCTCAAATATCGCATCAACTATCCGTAAAGATGAATCTATAAAAGATATCTCTTTAGCCCTTTCCCTCAGGGAATACAGCTTTTTTTGATCTCTGAGCAGCTCATTTACTATATCAGAAATATGGCTTACATGGTCTGCCTTGATTATGGCCTTTTCTTTAAGCAGGTAATTGACATTAAGCTCTTCCTGGCCGGGTATGGGGTTACTGACAACAATGCATAAACCTTTAGCAAGGGCTTCGGATATGGTTATGCCTCCGCCTTTAGTTATAATAATATCAACAAAATCCATTATCTTATGGATGTGGTTTGTATAACCAAAAGCAAAAATAGGCTTATTGAATTTAGATTTATTTTTAAGGAACCATTTATATAAACTCTTGTTGCGGCCGCAAACTACTATTATCTGAAACTTTTCTTTTATATCTTCGAGTTCTTGGGCAATAACCTTAAAAGGCCCAAGGCCTAAGCCTCCTCCCATAACTAAAACCGAAGGTAGGCCGTTGGAAAAACCTAATTCTTTACTGACCTCTTCCTTGGGGTAAGAAGTTAAAAATTGAACCGATATAGGAATGCCCAGGATCTTAACCTTTTCAGCGCCCACACCTTGAGCGGTTAAAGCCTCTTTAGCCTCTTCGCAGGCGACTATATATCTATCCACCTGAGGATGCACCCAATAACGGTGCGGATGGTAGTCAGTGACTACAGCCACAAGAGGGATTTTAATGTTTCTGGCCGCTTTAAAATCAGCAATGGCTCCGCAGGGAAATGCCTGGGTAGCTACAAAACAATCAGGATTATGTTCAGCTATTAACTCGTTCAACTTTTTAAAAGTACATTTATTAACTAATTTATGATACGGCGCTAAAGCATCCTGGACTTTTTTACGGTCATAAGCCTTGCCCCAGAGATGGGGAAAATGTTTTATGGTTGAGGTGTAAATGAAATCTATCATCTTTTCGCCCCTGGGATAAAAATATCCTAAACCGTTCAAGCTTCTAACGGTTAATTGGGGATTTTTATAAAGCAGAGCTTCTTTAAGGTTCTGTGCAGCCTTGCTGTGACCGCCGAATTCAGAAATGTGCAGGATTTGGATGTTCTTCATCTTTTTATGCGGGCGGCTCCTCAGATCATATCTATATATTTTTTGCCTTCAGAGAGAGAATTGAGCGATCGGCTTATCTTTACTTCATTGTTCTTGGCCAGATCGATCATTTCTCTTGGTTCCTGCGAAACAACCTCTACCTTTGGCGAAAAAATCTCATCTTCATTTATCTGGCGTACTATAGCCACCCTTTCATCATTAAGCTCTACTATTGTGCCCCTGGGCCAGACCCCGACGATTTTAAAAAATATTTCTATTAGTTCAGGATGAAACTTCCTTCCCTTCTCTTTAAGCATAAACCTATAAATAGCTTCTGAAGGATAATCTACCTTATATGTCCGCTTCTGAGAAAAAGCGTCATAAACATCACATATAGCTATAATAAAAGATGCTATATGGGGCATACGCTGATATGATGCCTGGGGGTAACCTCCTCCGTCCCATTGACGATGATGCTCAAAAGCCACAACACTGGGGAGAATAGTTATCGTATCTCTGCACTTAAGCAGCATCTCGGAACCCAAAATAGTATGGCTCTTTATTCTGGAAAATTCTTCGCTATTTAATCCTCCTGGCTTTTGAAGGATTTTTTTAGATATATATATCTTTCCTATATCGTGGAAAAGCCCGGCTGTGCCTACGTTAAGGCAATCCTGGCGTGAAAACCCCAGCTTAAAAGAAAAATACATTGACAATATGCAGACATTCAACAAGTGCATAAAAGTAGATATATCATGGTCTTTTATATCTATCAGCTGCAAGAAAATCTTATGGTCCCCGATTAAATTATCCATGATCTTATTTGAGACAAAACGAAGCCGCAAGGTATCTACGGCGCTGTCAGCGATAAAGCTTTCTAAGGTAGATGCAGTGTTCTCAAGGCATGCTTGATACTGGCCAAGTTTTTTTAACACCAGATTTTCTCTAGAATCTTCCTTTATATGTTCTGCTTTGAGCTTTCCGACTTTTATATTTTTTATGCCCATATTTTTTATAAATTCCCCTGATTCGGAATTTATTTCCTCCACGGGCATCATCAAGAAGCGGAAAAAGATAATAAATTCATCCTGGGACAACCCCTGGGTAAAAGAAAGCCTTTCTATGCCTAAGTTTTTCAAATAATCGATTGAAGCCAGGACTTTTCTGCTTAACTCAAAAAAAACATCGTCGCCGCTGGCAAACTCATCGGAAAAAATACCTATGACCACTTCGTCTTGAAAAGAAAAAGCTGATTCCAGCTTTTGCATCATATCCTCTAAAGATTGTTTAAACTTTGGATGCTCAAGTTCGTATATCCTTGCCATCTGCCAGGCTACAAGAAATGATTTCAAAAAGTTCTCTATTTTTTCGCTTCCCATATATTTTATTCCCTGATATCGAGCTTTTTTAAGATTTCCTTAGCTAATACCCTTATCCTCCGGTTCCAAAAAAACCTATAACCGATAATAGACTGCAAATAAGGCTGAGCCTCGGCCATAGGCACATCTTTTATCAGCTGCAGGTTCATATAAATTGTCTTGGTGCGCAGCCCTAAAGGATTTTTAATATCCAAAAGAAGCCCTGGTGCTGTTTTGCGGCTTCTCTCGTACTTGTTTATAACTTTTAAAGCCTGACGACGCTGGAAATAATTCCCTTTTTTGTTTTTGATTATTGAAAAAACAAGCTCTTCATCAAAAAGGGAAGAATCAATCATCTTCTGCAAAAGCTCCTGCTTGATGTAATTACTGGAATATAAAAATATATGCCTGGCTATGCCTGAGGCAAAACCCGGATCAATCCGGTCGAGAAAATCTATTATCTTCTTCTGGGTTTGAGAGTTAAACTCTTCTTTTTCCAGAAATTTATAAAAAGTCCCTACCTGGCCGGGAAAAAATTTAAAGAACAACCTGAATGTATGTTCGCTTATATTTTGTTTTGTAAATATCTGGTCAAGATAGTAACTGGGGTCTTTGGAGCTGCTAATGGCTATTTTATAGAGCAAACTGGCGCAGTAGCTATACTCCCTTGAAAAAATTATCTGTTCAGCAAAAGAAGATACTTTATTCTGGATTTCAATAGCCAAATGGTCGTCTGCGGGCAGATTTAGAAGTTTTTTATCCAAAATATCGATAAAATTTTTTATGAATTTGGGGTTTTTATCTGTCAAAGCCTTATCAAGCTCTTCGACAATACAATCAGTCAAAGTCAAAACATGTTCTGGATTTATTTCAGTGTTAAATATCTCCAGTAGGAAATAGCGGTAATTTTCATTCAGATAATCATAGTCAAAAGAAAAGCCTTTCCCCAGGCTCACCCCTTCAAGAAGAAAAGAAAGATTCCTCCTGTAAACCTCGACCACAAAGGGGTTGCCCAGATTTGAAAACATAGAGCGCATTTTTAAAATTAAATGCGGATTACTGATTAAATTCTCCTTTCGCCTGAACTTATCGGCCAGCAAGGAAGAAATATCTGTATGTTTGTGCTGGTCAATCAGCTTGGAAAACAAATCAAAACTGAGATTATCCAACTTTTTTTCGCTTTCAAGATTAAGAAGAAGTATCTGGGAAAGATTCTCTGCGCTCAATGAACCGAATATCTTTTTTAAAGAATCATAATTGCTGTTCTCAGGAACCTTTTTTGCCTTTAACACCGTTTTTGACAAATCATTGGCGCACTTTAAAAACCTGTCTTGATCGATATCTTTAAGATAAACAAAGAAGTTATTAATCAAAATACTTGTTTCCTTGTCGGTAAGTATATCCTCTATGGTCAGCTTGGTCAAAGCCCTTTCAAAATTATCTGCAAGCTCCTTGATCCTTTCATGGTCCCTTTCTCTTATGCTGTCCCGCAAGAGGTAAAGCCACATGTCCTTATAATCAACGCCGTCACTCTTTAATAAGCGTGAATAATCGAGATCCCGCACGCTTATGCTATTTAAAACCGCCTGTGACAGAATATTATTTAAACCGCCGCGGGATATTATTTCGCGCGAGGAAAGGTTGGCCGAGGAAAGAAAAATATTGAGATCTTCGGTAGATACATCCTCTTTAAACTCAATGCTCTTGACTTTACGCAGGTGAAAAAACTCGGCTATAGAACGCGTAAGCTGATTATCTTTCAGATACTCATTATCGAATAGAAGTGAATGCTGGGTAATGCCTATGACTATAGGATTCAGTATGGGCAGGATCTTCTCAATGTTATCCTTAAATTCTTTTACAGCCTTGATATACAGAGGGTGTTCTTTAAAATAAACTGAGGTATTAGTCAAGGCTACCCTCATGCTTTTTAAAAACTCGTCGTAAGCGAATTCCTTTTCTTTTGATATAGTCATTTTTTAAAAAAATGCCTAAAAGTACTCATGATAAGTATTGACTATGCGCTGAAGAAAAGGCGCATTATTGTCAAGGATTTTCTCAAAATGCCTGTAAAAACCATAATCCAAACACCCCAAGGCTGAAGAAACCGCTGATGCCTGAATCGGTATTATTATTTCTAAACCAAGGATTTCTCTTAAAAAGTTGTAAAAACCCTCCTTTTCGTTCAATCTGCCAACAAAAGAAAGAATAAAATCAGCCTTGGAAGTTTTTTCCTTTATCTTCTCGATGATATCTGCAATATTATTCTTTATGAAATCCTTCAAAAAGATATTAAGGCTTTGAGTGCTTACCTGCAAATAAGAATCTTCTTTTTTAATAGTTATCTCCTTACTATAGGGTGTTTCTCTAAAAGATGCATATCTACGAAAAACCTCATCAGCTAAAGTCGGAGTAATCATGAATTTTTCAGCAAGAGCTTGGATTATATCCTTTTGGCCGAAATCAAAACCTTTATCAAAGTAAAAGCAGTTTTTTATCTTTGCTACGAAATAGGTTTTCTCATACCCCATACTTACAGCTACAAGATCAAGCTGGGGCTTTAATGGTACGGAACAAAAAATCCCTATCTGAGGGGCGATCAAGGCAGTAAAATCCCGGTCTATATTTTCAAAAGCCCCCTCTATTTCTCTATAAACATTATTTTTAACCGAAAAAATAAATGAATTCAATCCCAGCTTCCGGGTAACCATGCCCAGTGGGACTTTCGTCTGTTTTTGCCCTTCTAAATAATAATCAAAAATGATATGATGGAGGCATTGTTCATCCCAATCAAGAAATTTATCTTCTAGGTATTTTTTTGCCTGGCTTACGACCTTGGAAGTGACCTTTTGTTTTTTTTGAAATGGAATGGTGTCATTCACCGATCTGGCATTGGTCAATTCCCAGGGAGATTGCAGATATAGCTCTTCGGTTTTAAAAGAAAAATTTTTCTCAGACTCTCTTATTTTCTTATCTATCAATGATATGTTACTGTTTAAAAACTTTATGATGTCGTTGTTTTCAAAGGGTATGATGATCTCTTCTTCTTTTAAAAAAAAATAACTCTTGCCTTTTTTACAGGCAAAAGCAAGAAAAACCTTATCCTTGTCTAAAACGATTGAACAAATACCCTTCATCTTTGAAAACCCACATAAACTTTTTCATGGCGCAAATCAATATATTTAACCAAATCAAGCTTGTCGTTTAATTTTTCATCGATCACGCCCTTAAGAACTTTTATTTTTTCATAAAAGTTACCTTGACCGATAATAACTTTTATACCCGACTCCTCGTCTTCTGAACTGAAAGGCTGTTGGTTTTTATTTATCAAAAAATGGGCACTCTGGACATTAGCCACGTTAATTATCCCGATACTAAAATCATTGAAAATATCAAACTTCTTAAGGGCATCTATTATCTCTAGAGCCTGTTTTAGGCGGGAATCACTTAAATGCTCTCCTTTCTTTAGCTGCTGACCAAACCCGTTTAAAGAAATAGTAACAATGTTTTTAAGGGGTTCCCTACTGCCGTCACTTAATACAACAAGATCACGGTCTATGGGAAAAAATAATTTAGATTTTATCTGGGCATAAGGAGACCTCTTGACTATAAAAATATTGATCTTGGAAGGAAATCTTTTTTCTATATTGACCTGCCTGCAGTCTGGAAAGTTTTTACGTATTTTCTCTGAGGCCTGCTCTATATCTATTTCAAATAAAGACTTATTTAAAAAATAATTCTCTGTCGACCTGCCCAGCTCTAGATTCGATTCGATATCGCCCTTCTTGACGATAAAAATATCGGATTTGAATACAAAATACCCTAGACCGATAAAAAAAGACAGAGCTAAAATTATAAGGCTTAAATTCCAAAAAATACTCATATTTATTTTCTTATTGCTTGCTTTTGTTTTTTTTGTGCGTTTTTTTCTCATATCAGATTTTTATGTTTTTTTCGATGATCTGATGAGTAAATCTTTGATAAGCTGGAATAATCATTTTTAAAACAAGATCAGGAAAGCTTAAACCCATGACTTTTGCTGTAAGCGGGAGTAAGCTATGAGATGTCAAACCGGGGATAGAATTTACCTCCAATACAAAAGGGGTATTGTCAGAAGCAAGACGCAGGTCGACTCTCGAAAAATCCCGGCAGCCTAAAACTTTATGGGCCGAAAGACTTAATTGCTGGCATCTACGGTAGGTGCCGGGGTCGAGAGCCGCCGGTGCTATAAAATCGCACTGGCCGTCGCTGTATTTTGCAGCAAAATCATAGTAACCTGTTTTTGGCAGGATTTCAACAACGCCTAAAGGCTCTTCATTAAGAATGCCAACAGTTAGCTCTCTTCCAGGAATATATTCTTCCAGGATTATTTTCTCGCTGAACTCAAAAGCCTTTTCTGCTGCCAAAGGTAAAAATGACTCTTGTTCAACAACAGACACCCCCAGGCTTGATCCAGAATTGCTGGGTTTAATAACTATGGGTAAAGACAAATCACCGGGTAAAAATCTTTTGTCGGAACATATCCTAAAATCAGGGGTTTCTATACCGTTATCAAAAAATATTTTCTTTGTAAGGATTTTGTCCATAGCAAGTCTGCTGGCATTCACCCCTGAACCATTATAAATAAGCCCTAAATCTTCAAGTATATTCTGGATTTTTCCGTCTTCGCCGAATTCTCCATGCAGGGCAATAAAGGCCAGGTCTATACCTGCACTTATCAGTTGTTTTGATAAAGAATGCTGGTCAGTGGTGGTTATATCTATAAAACTAAAACTAAGGCTTAAAGAAGACAAGGCCTTGCATACGCATTCAGAAGAAATAAGCGATATTTCTCTTTCCCCTGAAATCCCTCCCCCGAGAACTCCAATTTTTAAATCTTTTAGATCCAAAATAGAACTACCTCCTTCAAGTCCATCGAATAACCTCCTCCTCCAAAAGAAGATTATGTTTTTTATATACCTGCTCTTTAACAGTGTTTATCAGATAATCAACGTCATCGTAAATAGCATTACCCAGATTAACAATAAAATTTGCATGCTTATTTGAGACCTGAGCGCCTCCGTGAAGCCTGCCTTTCAGGCCGCAGCTGTCAATTAATGCACCGGCACTTTCTGCCTGAGGGTTCTTAAATACACAGCCACAGCTTGGAAACTTAAAATCCTGACGGCTCAGTCTTTTTTTCAGGTATAAATTGATCTTCTGGTGTATCCCTATATCCTGACTCAGTCTGAACTTAGCGGCAACAATTATGCAATCAGACAAGGAAGAGGAACGGTATTTGAAAGATATATCTTCTTTAAAGTAAGTTTTAAGGTTTCCCTGTCGGTCAATAGCAACTATTTCTATTATCCTGTCGGAAATCGCGCAGTCAAAAGAGGAAGCGTTCATGCGCAGCATTCCTCCGACAGTTGCCGGTATACCTGCAAGATACTCCAGACCCCCAAGATTCTCTTTTAAGCAGTAGTTTTGAAGAAGGCTATTCATCGTGCCTGCGCCAACTTCCAGACAATAGCGGTCACCTCTAATATAGGAAAATTCTTCGCCTAACTTCAGGACCGGCTCCCGGATTATCTTGTTTTTTATCAGCAAATTAGAGCCATTACCTAGAATTCTTATGTTCCCGGAGTGATCTAAAATAAATTGCCTTAGGTCTTCTAGGCTCTGCGCTCGGAAAAACAGTTCAGACACCCCTCCGATTCTTATCGTAGTTAGCTTAGAAAGGTTGACCTGGCTAAGTAATTCTAATTTTTTTAAATTCATCTATAATACTCTCCATTACTGTATTGATGTCTCCGGCTCCAAGGCTCAAAACTAAATCTCCTTTCACTAAAACTGGAGGGATTTTCTCGCAGAGCTGGTCTCTTGGTATTAATATTATTCTACCAGAAAAATGCTTTTTTGCCTCTTCAAAAAGTTCCCGGCTGCTAATTCCGTATGTATTACTCTCACAAGCCCCATAAACGTCAGTCAAAATTAAGAAATCTGCTCCTTGAAAACACCTGGAAAACTCATCCTTAAGCAATTTTAATCTTGAGTACCTGTGGGGCTGGACAACTATGACCAAGCGCTTAGGCTTCATAAGCCTGGCAGCTTCGATTACAGATCTTATTTCTGTAGGATGATGGGCGTAATCGTCGATAAAAACAATACCCGAGGCTTCTGCTTTTTTTTGAAACCTGCGCTTGGTACCTTTAAAGGACTTAAGAGCCTGATTGGCCTTTGTCAAATCAATTCCTAAAAAATGTAAAACCGAGAATACTGCCAAAGTATTAAGACAGTTAAAACTGCCGACCAAAGGCACCTCGGCCTTTAAAACAAATTCACCATTTATATTCAGGTCAAAACTGCTGATGCCTTCCTTAAAAGAATAATTTAGGGCCCTTATATTGTTATCCCGGCTAAAACCATAACTTAATCCGCTGTTCAAGGCTATAATATCACGGACTAAAGGCTGATCTGCACATCCGGTTACCAGCTTTTTGGTCTGTGCGGCGAATTGAAAAAAACTTTTTTTAAGGTTATCCATGCAAGAGTAATGGTCAAGGTGCTCTTTATCTATATTAGTTATTATGGAGATGTCAGGATAAAGATTTAAGAAACTTCCGTCGCTTTCGTCGGTCTCGACCACAAAATAATCATCACCCCACCAGGCTCCACATGAATAATTCAAAGGCAGACCTCCTACAAATACAGTAGGCTTATAACCCAAAGACTGCAGAATATGGCTTAGGAGAGCTGTGGTGGTGGTTTTCCCGTGGCTTCCGCTTACGGCAATTGTCTGTTTCTGGCTGCAAAGATATGCTAAAAGTTCTCCTCTTTTGACAATCGCTATATTCATCATCTTGGCTTTTTTAAGCAAAGGGTTTTCTTTGCCGACCGCTGATGAATAAACAACGAGGTCTATATCCGGACTAAGGTTATTCTCGTCATGGCCGATAAATATATTCATGCCCTTTTGCAGTAGCAATTCAGTGTTGCCTGATGCCTTCTGGTCGCAGCCTGATACTTGAATGCCTTTATCATGCAAGAGCAAAGCCAGACCGCTCATCCCCACGCCTCCGATACCCACCAGAAATACCTTTTTTAATTGAGATAGTAGTTTTTCCATTTCAATTCAAAATTTTCAAAATCTCTAAAATCCAGATACACCCTGCCCATGGCTTCTTTGAAATCATAGCCCTTTTGCAAATATGAAAGAAAGCGGGAAAAATTATGTCTGCCGTATTTGGTGATAAGAAAATTCACTACTGAAAAGACTTCAAGATAATAGAGATTGACGGTGTCTTTTGACTCATTATCCAGCTCCTGGACCTTAAGCGAAAGAAGACGGGAAAACTGTATGTGTTGGTTATTTTTTAATGTATCTTCAAAAGACCTTATCCTTTTACTGTAATGGCCTCCCCCATATTTATCTTCGATATATGTTTCCATGCCCTCGTCTAGCCAAAGCGGCAGTATATTCCTGCCGACATACTCCCTGAATATTATATGTGTAAGCTCATGAACCAGGATAGAAGAAAAATGATCCTGGTTGGGAAATGTATATATAACCTTATTCATGTAGTCAACACAGGCATCTGACCAGGCAAAACAGTTAAAATTATCGAGATAATTTTTTTTGTCTTTAGCTATAAAAATCCTTGCCCGGTTATCCCAAACCCACAGCTCGTCCCGGATAAGATGAAATTCCTGGGTTATAGTCCGGTAATATTTTTCAGCCAAGTTTTTTATTCTGCCGACATCACTTTTATCAACGCCCTGCTGGTATTTAATTATGAAGTGCTCACTGAGCTCTTCGGAAAAATCTTTTGTCTGGGGAAAAACCTCAGCAGGAAAAACAAGCAAGGCCCATAATCCAAAACAAAGGCTAAAAATCAAAAGGTAACTGGAAATCTTCAAAGCTTACT
This sequence comes from Candidatus Omnitrophota bacterium, assembly GCA_016939345.1. Taxonomy (GTDB): domain Bacteria; phylum Omnitrophota; class Gorgyraeia; order Duberdicusellales; family 4484-171; genus JAFGHG01. Next base: position 5,869 of record JAFGHG010000127.1, on the reverse strand, counting down.
CCTAACCTGATCTTCTGTAAATTATCTATCAGTTTCTGTTGTTTACATCTGTCGTATAAGACCTCGTTCAAAGTGACGGCAAAAGATTCAAAATCAAAACCATCCTGTTCAATCACTATCGCAGCCTCATGCTTTTTAAAAAAAAGAGCATTCTCTTTTTGATGCCCGCCTGAGGAAGGGTAGGGTACCAAAACGCTGGGCAGATTAAAGTAAGATATCTCTCCAAGAGTCAAGGCTCCAGCCCGGCAAAGCAGCAAATCAGCTGCGCTGTATAAAGTGCCTATCTGATAATAAAAATCCCTGATGAACTTGTTATTGCTTATTTTATTATAAAATCTACTTATTTGAAAGTCTTGATCTGGACCGGTTAAATGTATTATCTGTATGCTTTCAGAAACATTTTTAACGAACCTCATAAAAATATCGTTTATAAAAACAGAACCCTGGCTGCCACCGAAACAAAATATTACCGGCCGCTCATCAAACCCCAATGACTTTCTGGCTTGTTCTTTTTCTAACTTCAGCAGTCCTTTTCTTAAAGGTATTCCTATTGACTTTTCTTTTTTCTTTAAACCATCCTCTACCATGCCCCGCCAAATACCAGAAACAAACCAAGCAAGCTTTTTATTTGCCCTGCCGAAAGTTACGTTAGGCTCATATATAAAAGTCTTTATAAATAAAAGGGAGCTGATAAAAACCAGGAAAAAACTATCTCTGCCGCCAAAACCTATTACCAGACCAGGCCTCAATTTAAAGATGATATAGAATGACTCAAAGAACCTCCAAAAGCCTTCTATTAAGATATTTCTTTTTGAAAAACATCTTCCTATGGCTGTAAACCCTTCTTCCTCTACATATTTCTTCAATTTACTTGAAGTAGTAAAAATAAAGACATTTTTATCTTGGCTAGACTGGCCTTTTTTGCCATCTTTAATCATAGCCGAAGCAATTGTCAAGGCAGGAAAGATATGGCCTGCGCTTCGTTCAGCAGCTAGAATGATATTCATATTATTTAATGAGAAGCTTATTGGTTAAAAGGCTTTTCTTGGCTTTTGCGGGAAGCGTTAAAAAACAAAGCCAGCAATATATAATGGACAACCAGACTGCTCCCGCCGTAGCTTATAAAGGGCAAAGGAAGTCCTTTGGTCGGAAATACGCCGCAGCTTACTCCGATATTAATAAAGACCTCCAGGAAGAAAATCAATAAAACCCCCCAAAGGATACCAGCCCTGAATTCATCAATAGCTCCTTTGGCAATCACGAACATCTTGTGAAAAACTATACCAAAAATAATCAATATGCCTAATGAGCCTAATAATCCAAATTCTTCAGCTATTATTGAATAAATAAAATCCGTATGTGATGCAGGAAGAAAAAATAATTTTTGTCTGCTTTGCCCCAGCCCCACACCGAAAAAACCTCCGGAACCATAGGCTATCTGAGACTGGATAAGCTGAAAACCCGTTCCTTTGGGATCAGAAAAAGGGTTAAGAAATGAGGTGATCCTTGCCAAACGGTAGCTGGATAGTTTTATCAGGAAAAAAAAAGCCAGGCCACCTATGCTTATGCCCGATAAAAGATGTTTTATTTTTGCTCCAAATATAAAAAGAAAAAGAATCATCCAAAGAACCCAAAAAATAGCTGTTCCCAAGTCAGGCTGTAAAATCACCAACGCACAGACTATTCCCAAGACTATGGCCATGGGTAAAATACCAGATTTAAAATTCCTTACAAGGTTCTTTTTCCGGGAAAGATAATCAGAACAATAGCACAAAAAAGCGACCTTGAGAAACTCTGAAGGCTGGATATTGAAACCTCCGATGTTGAACCAGCGCCTGGCCCCGCCGGCTGACTTTCCAAAAGAAACCAAAAAAAGGAGGCAAACAATGACCAAAAGAAGTAGCTCCTTGTTATATCTTTTTAGAAAATCAAGATCTAGGAACAGGGTAAGAAAAAAAAAGATAAGGCTGATAATAAAAAAAATGAACTGCCTTTTGAAAAAGTAAGAAGAATCCTGGGTATATTTATAAGCATAGATGCTTGAAGATTCATAGATCATCAACAACCCAAAAAGAGTTAAAGCAAAAAAAACAATAAAGATAAACCAGCGGTCTCTTTTTAGAGTTTTCATAATTAAAGGCTCTTGACTATATCAATAAAAGTCCTTCCTCTGTCCTGGTAATCTTTAAACTCATCAAAACTTGAACACATCGGGGAAAGAAGAACAGTATCTCCTTTTTTAGACTGGCTGTGAGCGGCTATTACTGCCTCTTTTAAAGTCGCAAAAACATCAGTCTTAACTTCAAAAGGCTCCAAGGCCCTGTTTATTTTTCCCGCAGACTCACCAAAAAGGTTTATTCTACGCACCCTGCTTAAATATGGAGTTATAGCTGAATAATCCAAGCCCTTATCCTTTCCTCCCGCAAGAAGAATTACCGGTGTTTTTATATTTTTAAGAGCCCAAATCGTAGATGCAGGGTTGGTTGCTTTGGAATCATTGATATAGGTCACCCCTTTTAGATCAGCCACAAACTCAAGCCTATGCGGGAATCCCTTGAAGGTAGAAAAAAAAGCCAGACAATCAGCTTTGGAAAAGCCGAAAATCCCGGCTATTCTGTAAACAGAGGAAAAATTCTCATTGTCAAACTCGTTTGAAAAAAATAAGGTCTTTGACCTTATAGAATCAAGGCAAGTCCTGCTGAAATGTATATTCTTATTCAGTATTGCCCAGTCTTGCGGGCCCTGGTTGCGAAATAAATTCATCTTTGCCTTGCAATAAGATTCGAAGTCTTTATATCTGTCCATATGGTCTGGCTCTAAATTAAGCAAAGCAGCGATAAAAGGCCTGAACTCGATTATAGTTTCCAGCTGAAAAGAACTTATTTCCAGTACAACTATGTCATGAGGCCGGGTCTTTAAGACAAAAGAAGAGAATGGCGTTCCTATATTTCCGCCAAGAAAAATCCTTTTTTTCTTTTTCTTCAACAACTCATAAGCCAGTTGAGAAGTAGTGGTCTTTCCGTTTGTTCCGGTTATAGCGACTATACTGGCTTTGGTAAGCCAAAAAGAAAATTCGATTTCCCCCACACAAGGAATCATTAAGCCGGCGGCAATATCCTTGAGGCTGCTTGAGAAAATATCAACACCAGGGCTGGTTATTATCAATTGAGACTTTTTTATAAAATCCGCGGTGTGGGCTTCGAATTCAAAGTCTACACCCTGATTCTTAAGCTGGCTGATTACAGAGGATTCGAACTCAGAGCTTTTGGATATATCGCTTACTATGACTTTTTTTTTCAAACTGAGAAGCAGATTACAAAGGGCTATGCCGCTTTTGCCGAAACCGACAACACAAATTGTTTTAAAATTATCAATATTCATATTTTGCCAGAAATCAACGCAATTTAAGAGTCAAAAGGGCAATAACAGCACAGATAATAGTCACTATCCAGAAGCGGATAATTATCTTGGATTCTTCCCAGCCGAGAAGCTGGAAATGGTGATGAAGCGGCGCAGCCTTAAAAAGCTTTTTGCCCTTTGACTTGACCCAGATGATCTGTAAAATAACGCTCATTGCTTCAGCAACAAATATCCCTCCGCTGATAAATAACAAGAACTCCTGTTTAATGAAAAGAGATACTGCTCCTATAGCCCCGCCTAAAGCCAGAGCGCCTACATCTCCCATAAAAACTTCAGCAGGAAAGGAATTAAACCATAAAAAAGCAAGACCTGCACCGATAGCGGCCAGACAAAAAACAGTAAGCTCGCCGGCATGAGCAATATAGGGAATAAAAAGGTAATTGGCGAACTTGATATGACCGACAATGTAGCTCAATAAACCAAAAATCAAAAAATTTATGATCAACGTACCTATAGCCAAACCATCAAGACCATCGGTGAAATTCACTGCGTTAGAAGTGGCAATTAGCATAAGGGTAAACCAGAAAATATAGAAAGTCCCGAGATCCTTTGCTCCTTTAATGAAAGGGAAACTCCAGTTAGTATTGAAGTCTTTATAACTGACAAGTATAATCCCCAAGGCTATTCCGATTACGGCCTGCCAAAAAAGCTTTTGATAGCGGGTCAAACCCTTAGACTTTCTAATTTTGGAAAGGTCATCATAAAGGCCCAAGGTGCCTAAAGAAAGCAAGACCAGGACGATAAGCCAGATAAAAATATTATCCCAGCGAGACCACAAGACAGTCGAAACTACTATAGAAAAAATCATCAAAATCCCCCCCATGGTCGGGGTCCCGCGTTTACCTCCATGCAGTGACTCTAGGTGGATATGCCCGTACATATCAACTTTTTCTACAATTTTCAGCCTTTTCAGGCGTTTCAAAGTAAACTTCCAAAAAGCCATAACCAGGAAAAAAGAGGTTACAAAAGCGCAACCGCCCCTGAAAGTGATATATTTGGTTACGTTAAAAACAAAAAATTTATCTGCAAGGGGATAAAAAATATGATAAACCATATTCTAGAATTTTATGTAATCCAGGACTTTTTCAAGCCTCATCTTGCGCGATCCTTTTAAAAAAACCAAGAAGCCTTTATTAAAAATGTCTTTTTCCTCGATTTTTTTATTGATAAAATCGGCTATTGACTTGTGGGATTTAAAATGATAGGCCCTATCATAACCTATCTGCGAAAGCTGCTCTTTTAGATGCTTCATCAAAGGCCCGTAAGTCAGGCAGTAATCTATTTTATTTCTTACTAATTCCTTGGCCAGGAGTTTATGGTAATAGACTTCTTTAGAGCCTAATTCCAGCATATCAGCCAAAACAGCTATCTTTTTCTGATTGAATTTTCCTACGGTTTTCAAACCCTGCTGGCAAGAATAGGGATTGGCGTTGTAAGCATCATTTATTATCAATGCCTTGGGTCCAGATTTAACCTGCATACGCATTGATAAGATATTCTCAAAACAATTAATCTTTCTTATAGAATAGCCGAGAGGAAGCTTCAGCAGTTTGGCGGTTAATAAGGCCGCCAGGATATTTGCCAGGAAGTTTTCCTGATGCAAAGGCAACTTCAGCTCGTATCTTCCCTGTATAAGGTACCTTATGTGTTCTTTTTCTCTTTTTATTATAGCCGCAGACAAATGGTTAGTATGGCTCTTGCCGAACCAGAATATCCTGTTTGTTAAGCTGGTTCGGCAAAGATAAGCATCATCTTTATTCAAAACAGCCTTCATTTTTTTATTTACTTTAAAAAGAGAAAGCTTTTCTTGATAAACTCCTTCTAAACTTTTCAGCCCCTGCAGATGAACGGGTTTAATAAACGTTATAACCCCTATATCTGGAGAACTCATCCTGGCCAGAAGTTCTATTTCTCCAATACTGTTGGTGCCAAGTTCAAGTATTAAAATCTTTTGCTTATCTAGATTAAGTATGGTCTTGGCAAGGCCTAAAAAATTATTTTCAGTCTGCTCATTCTTTAAAACACTAAACCGCTCCCTTAGCAGAAAAGACAGCATTTCTTTAGTCGTAGACTTGCCTACTGAACCGGTAATAGCCACAACCAGCGGTTTTTTCTTTATGCGGACGAACCTGCAGATATCAAAAAGAGCATTGTACGTGTTATCGACAACAAAATAAGGCACTTTTCTGCTTATGGGCCTTAACTCCTGGGCAACTACGAAAGATGCCCCTTTTGACACGGCATCTTGGATAAAATCATGCCCATCTTGATAGCGGCCTTTAATAGCTATGTAGCCCTGCTCTTTTTTAAGGGTTCTTGAATCTATGGAAAAACCTTTGACCGCCTTGAAGAAGAATATATTTCTTATCGAGCTGGGTTTAAGTATTCTTTCTAATTGCTTGAAATCTTTGAATTCCATAATCTTTTGATTTTTAAAAACTTATCGGTC
>JAFGHG010000126.1 GCA_016939345.1 Candidatus Omnitrophota bacterium | reverse complement strand
TCACCCAATGCTGATTATGAAAATTCATTAAAATTTTTTATACCTCTGGCTGAGAAATACAAATTCCTTGTTCTTAGTTCTAAAGAATTTCGTAACGGTGTAGATATGAATCCAGTTATCCAGGACCTAGCTTCACTTATTTCTGAGTTATCAAAATCATACCCCATTGATGAACAAAAGATTACGGTTGCTGGATTCTCAGGAGGAGCTATGGGAGCTCATTTCTTCGCCTATTCTCATCCTGAGCTTATATCTTCAGTAATAATCAATACCGGAATTATCCATGAGTCTTTAAGAGGCAAAGCTGAAGGATATCCCAAGGAGAAGATTGCAGTATTTTTGGCCAGCGAGACTGACGGGCGTTATCAACAGATGCAGAAAGATAAGAGTTTTCTTGACCATCTTAAATGGCAGACTAAATGGATAGAGTTTCAAGGCGGCCACAGAGTGGCTCCTGTTTCGGCATATGAAGAGGCTGTTCAATGGATCAAGCAGAAGGACCGGGATTAATCCTTGGATAATAGATACTCCCTGGTTGTTTGTATATTATTTTGTTGGCCGAAAGCCCTATAGAGTATTATTTTATAAATTATTGAAAATAAAGGTCTTATGCAATAGTCTTTTGTTAAATTAAATTGATAAACTGCTTGCAAAAGAATATTAACAGATCTCGGCGATTAACCTCATATGATTTTAAAGAATGGAGTTTTTCGTTTTTTTTTATATAATATATAGAAAGGAGATTTAAATTATGCATAGAGGATTTCGATGGTTGAATGCTCTGGCTGAAAAAGCTAATTTTGGTTTTAACCAAACAGAAATAAATAATCAGTTGAGAAATATATATTCTAAATATGCCAATTTGCAATATTTTGTTTTAGGGGGGTTTTTACTTTATTTTCTTATTCTTATGAATATTGTCATGAGAGGGGTTAAATATGCCTCTTCCTTAAAAGATAAGGCTGTCGTATTGCTAAAGGCAATAATTATAAATACTGTGTTTTTTCTGGGGATAGTGCTTTTTAAGAAGGGTCTGCCTGATAACAGCATAGCCGAAAGTATCAATAATATTATGGGAAAGATTTCTCTAACAGATACCATGCTTTTTGCAGGGCTTTCCGCGGGTGTTATTATTGCATTTGTCTGGGGTTTGTTGGCCGGGGCCACGGACTCTAAGAAATTTGAAGATAAGGCCTTTACCAAGGAAAAGAAATAATGTTTTTATCAAAAATAATAACTATTTTAGGCTTTTCTATAACCCTATGTGGAATACATAAAGTCTATTGCTCGATAAAACCGGAGACGAAAAGATATGAAGCCGGACCTGACGGCAAAGACTTTGAGGGTGCTTTGATTGAGCAGAAACTTGCTAAAGAAGGTATCAGGTTTGTAATTTACGGATTTCTTATCCAGGCTTTGAGTCTGATTTATGCTTAAGGCCGGAATTTATAGTTTATCAGATATTCTGGAAAAGGAGGCTCCAACATGAAATGTTGCCAATGCGGTAGTGAAAAAATAGCTCAAGGAAGAGTGTTCAACCAGTTAGACTATGTTGCGCCTGCTGCATATTTTAGGCCCAACGGCCTGCGCCCATTTGCCGTTTTTGATATAAACATACGGATAAAAAATATATTTAACGGGTGTTTAAACTGTGGTTTTATGTGGGCAGAGGTGGATCCGGAAAAATTAAAAAAAGTTATTATTGAGAAAGGCACAGATATTGTCAAAGCCAAGCTTGGCTATAAAGAAGAATAGATGACCATTAAGGATTAAAACCAGGAGAAATATGGACATAATTTTAAACAATCTTCAATACCTTACTTTTTTAGGTCTTTTGATAACCCTAACAGGTATTTACAAGATCCACAGGGCTGTAAGATATAATCCAGCAACAAAAATCACCTTTCACACTAAAGAGCCTCATGATGCAGCTATAATAGATTTTTATCAGGCAAGGATCGGTTTAAGATATACGATCTACGGGTTTCTGATCCAGATGATTACGACCGTTTGTTAAATAATCCAAGTAAGATAAAATTTAAAATATTTGTGCTGATGAAAGTAAACTTCTTACTTCTTGGCTTTGAATTTTATCTCTGTGCTTCGGCTGGCGCTCCATTTCTTTTTTCTCGAGATAATTTAAAAATATAAATAAAGAAATAGATAGTTGATGAAGACTCTGAAGCCCGTTTTTATTATTTCGATAATTATTTTTTTATTTATTGGGGCATTCATCTTTAATAGATACCGTCTGCAGAAAGTCCCCGTAGAAGTCCTGGAATATGTCATAAGCAATTGGAGGCCGGGTTATCACAGTAAAGCTTTTGAATTTTGGGATAAAGCATACAAATATGAACCATTATACAGGGTCATTGATTTTACGATAATCGAAAAAAAAATAAACGGTTCCAGGGCAGAAATAGTTGCAAAAATAACTCATCAGACCGGGCATAAAGAGGAATTAGGCAGAATATATACTTTTTATCTTAAACGGACCCAGCAGGGCTGGAGGGTCTTTAATTACTATGAAGGCTTTAAGGATAAGGAGGGCTGAAAATAGGAAAAGGACCTGGAAAGTATTTAACCGAAAGGAATGAATGTTTTTTAGAAAAAATATTTTTTATATTGCGCTTTTTCTTCTTCTCCTGTTCAGCCGCCATTGCTTCAGTGACCTTTTTTTTCTTAAAAACGGCAGGGAAATCGAAGGAAAGATCTACCGCGAGAGTGACGAAAAGATATGGGTCTTGACTTATGACAATGCTAAAATCGGCATTAAGAAAAGCGATATTGATTCCATTGATTCCCAGGATTTCCAAGTTATAGAAAACAAAGAGGCCCAGAGCCGCGATTTCTCTGGGGACAGCCAACAGCAAAGCATAAAGAAACAGGATGCAGGATACAGCCGGTTTACTACAAAGGTTTCCTATGGTAAAAACAAAGGCGAAGGCCTTGGCTCTGAGATGAATATCAGCGGTACCCCCTATACTGTAAAAAACTATAAGGACGGAGAGATCATCGGTTATACCCAGGAATATTATCCCGACGGAGCCCTAAAGATACGAGCCAATAAATTAAACGGTAAATACGAGGGTAAGTATTTAAGATATTATGAAAGCGGTCAGACCCAGGAAATAGGTTTTTATGAAAATGGCAGAAGAATAGGCCTGTTTAAACAATACTATGAAAGCGGCAAGATAAAATCAGAAAAGCCTTACAGCAATGGCAAGCTTGAAGGCCTGGCCAAGTTTTACTATGAAAACGGCCAGACCATGAAAGAGACTGTTTATATTGATAACAAGCGCAACGGCCTGGAGAAGGAATATTATAATAATAAACAGCTGCTTTCTGAACAGGAGTATAAAGACGGAAAGCCTGTAGGTAAGGGAAAGAAATACTATGGGTCAGGAGAGTTAAAGGAGGAATCTTTTCCTGAGATAGGCATGAGCAAGACTTATTACCAGAGTGGTGAACTTAAAAGCCGCACCTTTCTGGATGACGACAGGCGCATAGACTATGATAAAAAAGGCAGCATTACTTATGATGGGCCAATACCGGAGGAAGAAATTGGCGAAGATGAAAAATCGAGGGAGGAACCGCAATGAATTATTTTCAAGAGGCTGCTAAGTGGTTTGCCGAAGCTGAGCATCTTTTTTTTAAAGACGAGATACAGGCAAAGCAGGTTTTCTGCACTGCGATGAAAAACCTGGCTTTAGGTTTTGCCGAAGTTAAAAGTAATCTCGAGAAATAATAATCAGAGTAAGAAGTTTAGGAATGGTTTTTATAAATTCTTATTGTCACAATGGAGGTGACAGGTGAAAAGAGAAAGACGTAAGTTTAAACGCATTGATACTGAGAAAGTAGAAGTGATGTGGAGAAAAGATGACAGCTTCGATAACCTTAACAAGATGCGAAATGTTTCTGAGGGAGGCTTCAGGCTTGTTATCGGCGATGAGCAGATAAACCCCGGAGAGGTTATCCAGGTGGAGTTTAAGCTGCCTACGGGAGAAATAATCCATTCCAAGGCAAAGGTGGTCTGGATAAAATCCTTTAAAGCTAAAGATGAGCAAGGCAAGGCGACACTCGAGGCCGGAATAGAGTTTACCGATATCACCTCTAAAGACAGACAAACCATAAAAAGCTTCGTTAAATAAATTTTTGTATCCTTTTTACCCCATTCATGAAAGGTCTTATTTTAATAGAAACCCTAATCCACTTTGTATCCACCTACGAAGTGGAAAAGAGGTTAAGTAAGTATGAGGCACAAAGAAAATAAAAGGGCATTCACCTTAACAGAATTAATCTTGGTCGTTGGTATCATTGCTCTTCTTGCGGGCATAATGATTCCGGTTATAAAAGGGGCCATTGAAGATGCTAAGATAGCCAGGTTATTGAACTTTGCAGATGCTTTAGCCCTTGCCTGCAAGCAGTTTAATAGCGACACCGGCAGTTATGCTTTGGAAACCATTTTAGGAGGCCCTTTATCGACCAACCTAAGCACAAATGGCGCTTCGATAGCCGGCTGGGACGGTCCTTACTGCCGGCCTTTGAGCGATGAAGATAATCCCTTTGATTTAGTGCCCGGAGGGATTTTTTTTCTATTAGCCAAGGTTGCCGTCAACAATGGGGTTCAGTATGATCTAGACGGAGACGGTGCTTTGGAAATAAATGGTCCGGGTAATGATATACAGTTTTACCCTGTACCTGATACTGCCGCTAAAAAAATCAATGATATATATGATAAGAATGTTCCAGGAGACTGGAAGTCGACTGGAAAAGTAAGGTATTGGCCGGGAGCGCAGGGAGTCTTGTTTATTTATCTTATGGGCGGACATTAAGTTTAATGGTGACAGTCGCCT
>JAFGHG010000007.1 GCA_016939345.1 Candidatus Omnitrophota bacterium | reverse complement strand
AAATGAGCTTTACATGCAGAAGGCCTTTAAGCAGGCTCTGTATGCAAAGGAAGAAGATGAAGTTCCTGTAGGGGCGGTTATTGTTCATGAGAAAAGAATCATTGCCCAAAGCTATAATCAGGTTGAAAAATTAAAAGACCCTACAGCTCATGCTGAGATGCTGGCTATAACTCAGGCCAGCAGTTTTCTGGGTTCTAAATGGCTTCATAAATGTACGCTCTATGTTACTTTAGAGCCCTGCGCTATGTGTGCCGGAGCTTTGATCCTAAGCAGGATACCCCGGCTGGTATTTGGGGCTAAAGACCCAAAAGCAGGAGCCTTCGGCGGCTGTTTTGATATAAGCGATTTTGGCTTAAACCATAAAATAAGAGTTATCCAAGAAGTGCTTAAAGAACAGTGCAGCCAGATTCTTGCTGATTTTTTTAAGGCTAAAAGAAAATCAAAACCCTCACATATCTGCTGAAAGCGCTTTCAGTTTGCTAACCATTCTCTCTTCCGGGAGCCGTTAAAAAATGTTATATTTGTCTACTGTCATAAGGCTATTTTTGTTTTCTTAAAGGGGTTAAAGGGGGAGGCATAGAAAGGGGTTCTATGCTTAATACACGCAGATTATATTCTTCTGCACAGTGCCTGAAGGTTTTTGTGGTCGGCCTGGCTGCTTTTCTGGCCTTAGGGGTGGTTTCCAGCATTTTTTTAAGCCGGGCTACTGATCTTAATAGGGCCCTGTCAGCTTTTATAGGAATAAATTCGCTTTTTTTTGCAATATTACTCTACGCGGGAATTTACTATTCCAATAAATCCATAAGCGAAAAGCATACAAGGAAAGTATTTGAAGAGACAACGATAGCTTTGGGAGCTGTTGCTGAAAGAAAAGACCCCTATACTGCCGGACACCAGCGCAGGGTGGCAAAACTGGCAGTCTCTATTGCCAAGGAAATAGGCTTAAACGAAGAGCAGATAAAAGGTTTATATATCGCATCGATAATCCATGATGTCGGTAAGATCGGCATCCCTGCCGAAATACTCAGCAAACCCGGTAGATTGACAGAGCTTGAATTTGCCATAATCAAAACCCACTCGCAGTCTGGTTATGATATATTAAAGCCCGTAGATTATCCCTGGCCTGTGGCTTTGGCAGTATACCAGCACCATGAAAAGCTTAATGGCACTGGATATCCACGGGCATTAACCAGCGAAAAGATAATTTTAGAGTCTAGAATACTTACGGTAGCTGATGTTGTCGAAGCCATGGCATCCCATCGGCCTTACAGGCCGGCTCTAGGAGTAAAGGCTGCGCTAAGAGAAATAACTGACAATAAGGGTATTTTATTTGACCCTGAAGTCGTCCAGGCCTGCGTTAACGTATTTACCAGAAAAAGATTCAGATTCTAAATCTTCCTTCCTGCCTTTTTGACCCAAAAACCTTGCAAAAATATATTAATTGAACTCTGCAGTATTATATAGCCGGCGGCTGATATTTTATTTAGCTGTTGGTGTTATTTAGGGTATAATATTATTTAGGAGATCAGAAAACCGTGGCAGGTAAGCATAATAATCCATTTTTTTCAAAGACCTTCAGCTTGATAGAATTAATGCTAGTTGTTTCTATCATAGCTATTTTAGCTATACTGATTATTAATATAATGTCTTCAGCCAGGATAGAGGCTAAGGCTTCAAAGATTCTTGACCTGGCAGAGGCAGTAAAGCATTCCTGCAAGATGTATGAGTCTGATACAGGAACTTTTGTCCAGTCTAGCACTGCAATGCCTTTTGATCCCCTGTGGCAAGGTCTTACCCAGGATGACGGCTCACCTGGATGGAACGGACCTTACATGCAGGAGCCTCTTACCATTGAAGATAATCCTTTTAGAGGTATGATATGGGTTGCTCAGAATATCAATGCTGATTATGATTTAGATGGCGATGGAAGCGCGGACGTGGCAGCCGGCAATCCTGGCAATGCAATTCTTTTTTATGATGTTCCCGAAAAAGCTGCCCAGTATATTGATGCCAGCCTGGACAGGGCTATTGCCGGTGATTGGAAGGTTACCGGAAGAGTCAGGTATGAACCAGGCCCTCCTCTTACCGGTGTGGCAATATACCTTATCGGCGGAAGATAACCATAAGCCTAAACCCCTCCCTTTCAGAACCAAAACATGAAAGTAAAAAAAATATATAGTTTTGAGAAAAAGGTTCGGCAGAAACACCCTTTGTTCATTGCCAGCATTTCAGCTGGCTTTCCTTCGCCGGCTGACGACTATATTGACAAGAAGCTGGACCTTAATGAATTTCTGATAAAAAATCCGGCTGCAACTTTTTTCGTAAAAGTCGAGGGCGACTCAATGCTGAAGGCCGGAATCCACAGCGGCGATATACTTATAGTCGACCGTTCTCTCAGGCCGGTAAATAATAGGATAGTTATAGCCAGGCTTAATGGAGAACTGACAGTCAAAAGGATAAGAAAAATAAAAGGCGAGGTCCATCTTACTCCCGAGAACGATGATTTTGAATCTGTCAAGGTCAGCGAAGATATGGATTTTGAAGTCTGGGGAGTCGTAACACAGGTTATCCATCCGGTATAAATGAAACATGTTTTTGCTTTAGTCGATTGTAATAATTTTTACGTTTCCTGCGAGAAGATATTCAACCCTAAGCTTATAGGAAAGCCGGTCGTGGTGCTTTCTAATAATGACGGCTGTGTTGTGTCGCGTTCTGACGAAGCCAAAGCTTTAGGCATTAAAACCGGTACGCCGCTGTTTAAATGCCGGGATATCCTCAAAAAAAATAAGGGATATTTTTATTCCTCCAATTATTCCCTTTACGGAGATATCTCTCAGCGGATAATGTTCATACTTCGCCGGTTTTCTCCTCATATAGAGATATATTCCATAGATGAGGCCTTTCTGGATTTTAAAGATGTAAAGATAGATGATTTCTGTGCCTATATCAAAAACATAAAAAGAACTATCAGGCAGTGGATCGGGGTAGAAGTATCTATCGGAATAGGGCCGACAAAGACCCTGGCTAAGATAGCAAACCATATAGCCAAGAAAGATCCCCAGTATAGGGGAGTATTTGACATAAGCGCTTACCCTGATATTGACAGCCTGCTTGCAGGTGTGGCTGTAGAGGATATTTGGGGAGTGGGAAGGCAATACAAAAAAATTTTAAACAACAGAGGCATATTCAACGCATTGGAATTAAAAAACGCTTCTGAGATATGGGTTCAGGATAAGATGACTATAGTAGGTCTTAAGATGGTCTGGGAATTAAAGGGAAAGTCCTGCCTGGCGCTTGAGCAGGCTGATGTAAATAAAAAAACCATAGTCAGTTCACGTTCCTTTGGCCGTGAGGTAAGAGATATATCAGAGCTTAAAGAGGCAGTATCCAGCCATGTGTCAACAGCTTTAAAAAAACTTCGCAGCCAGGGGTCAATTGCTTCTTTCATAGCTGTGTTTTTGTCTACCAACCCTTTTAAAGAGACTCCCCAATATTCCAACTGCGCAGGCATCAATTTAATAGAAGCGTCTTCTTATACCCCGGAATTTACTAAAAAAGCCATACTGCTTCTTGAGGCTATATATAAAAAGGGATACAGTTATAAAAAGTGCGGGGTCTATCTGGCTGAAATAATGCCCGAGAACCGGCTTCAGATGACTCTGTTTATCAAGGATAAAGAGCGTGAAAAGAACAAGCAATTGATGAAACTCATAGATGGCATAAATAAGCGTTTTGAAGAGTCAAAGATACATATGGCTTGCGAAGGAATAGACCAGGGTTGGAAGATGAAACAGTCTTTTAAATCAGGCAGATTTACTACTCGCTGGAATGAGCTTCTGGTGGTAAAATAAACCTTAATGGATGCTGTAAATTTCATTATAGTCCTGTTTATAATAATTATCATCTTTTGTCTCTGGAAATACAAAGAGAATCTGCAAAAGATACGTGATTATCGTTCAGACACCGATGATGCCGATAGATATTTTGCTGTCAGCGAGTCTTTGCAGAAGAAAATAGAAAGTTATAAAAAAAAGGAGGTGGGCAGTGAAGGAAAAAAGTAAGGGGATTTCGGATGTAATTATAGTTCTTGCGATATTGAGCCTGATAGTGGTAAATATCCTTTCAATGGCTAAAATAAGGGATCTTGAAAAGAAACTGAATTATTCCGGTTTAGCAGCGAGCAGGTCTCAGCTCTCTACAATTGCTGATAGCAAAATCAAAGATCTCTGGGAAATGGTTTCAGCTCACCAGAAATGGCTTGAGCTTAATGCCAGCAATCTAAAAGAGATAAATGAGATGGTGAATAAAAACTTTGATGAGATTTTTTCCATAATAAAAAAGCAAAGAGATGCTCTTTCCGGTTCGTAAGGATTAGATGAACTATAAGCAAAAAACCGTTATAAGTATTGTCGCCCTCATCGTATCAGCAGCTGCTTTTATCTCTTACACACCTAAGCAAAAGGCAAGCATCAGAGGCATGAAAGATGCTCTGAACAGCCAGCAGGCCGGGGGAGATTCTGCTGATTTTAACTGGAACAAAATGCTTCTAATATCAGTCCCGGCCCTTGTTATCGGTCTGGTATTGCTTGATGTTTTAAAAGATAAGGATAAAGAGGAGTGGGAGAGATATCTGAAGCAATAATAGAAGCTGCTACTTGTAGTTCTGCTTTTGTTTTTGGATTTTTATTTCTTGTTCTATGATTCCGTTAATAAAAGATATTGCAATTAAAATCCCTTAGTCAATCTTTACGATGAGGTCATGGATATTGAGATTAGTCATAATAATAGTCGCCGCGACGTTTTTTGTCAGGTTTATTATATGGCATGCTTTCTATAACCGGCAAAAGGGCCAAAACCTTTGCGGCCCTGGCGAGAAGCTTGCTTGTTGTTCTATTTATACAGAGGATGATTGTTATACTGGCCAGGACCAGGTCTGTCTTACAGGATATGAGCTTATGTGTCTTCAGGAGTAGCTGTGTCTTATAGATAAATAGGGGGAGGAGATGAAAAAAAGAATACTCATAATCGACGACGACCAGGATTTTATCAATCCTACCAAGTATATGCTTGAGAACGCCGGTTATGAAGTCGTGGTTGCCAGGAACGGCAAGGAGGGGTTAAGTCTTTTTGGAGAAAAGACCCCTGATCTGGTGCTTCTTGATATTGTAATGCCTACAATGGATGGTTTTGAGGTCTTACATTCTTTAAGGAATGATTTTCCCGATTGTGCAGATGTCCCGATAGTAATGCTTACGGCAAAATCTGACATGGAGTATACCTTTCAGGCCCGGGCTTTCGGAGCCACCGAATATATTGTAAAATCTATAGAAGCCAGAGAGCTTTTGAACAGGGTAAATGAGATTATTTCTTAACCGGCGCAGAATGGCATTGAAAAAAAGTTGTATCATCTTTGATAATGCGATTGGAGCTATTTTATTTTAAGAAACAAGTTTTAACAGTTCTAGCCCTTGGAGAGCCTGCGTTTAATTGAAGATTCAACCAGCCTGAGAAATTCCCGGTCAGAGACATCTGTTTGATAGCAGTGATTAGATTCATGGAAGCGTTTGTGAAGCAGAACCTGAGGCAATATTTCCATTTTAGCCCCTAAGTCTTTTATGCGGAAAAACCACTCAGCATCGCTAGTGCCTTTATAAGATGGATCAAAATAGCCGAACTTCATAAAGGTAGATTTTCTAGCCAGAAGGGTTCCGGGAAGGTAACCGGTGTGAGGTTTTTGCAGGTCTTTCTGGTTAAGCCAGCGTTTAATAAGAGCTGAAGGAAGCTTGGCCTCAGGTTCGATAAATATCAACTGTTTAGCAAATAGATAATCGACCTGGGGATGCTTAAGCATATAAAGTAATTGGATTTTGAGTTTATTCGGGGCCCAAAGGTCGTCCTGGTCAAGGAAAGCGATGAAATCACCTCTGCTTTTTGATATCCCGAAATTTCGTGCTGCTCCGGCTCCGCTGTTGGTTTGGTAAAAATATTTTACTCTGGGAAATGATTGGATTACTTTTGCGCTATTATCCGACGATCCGTCATCGACCACTATAACCTCAAAAGGCCGGTATGTTTGCTTAAAGATGCTTTCAAGGGCCTGACCCAGAAAACGCTCGCCGTTGTATATGGACATTATCACACTTACCCGGGGCCTGAACCAGAATAGATAGGCGCAGTCACGAATCGGGCGAAGGATATCGAAAGCTATCTTTTTTAGTTTGTTTTTTATGCTCATCTTGGCTTTTTAAAGACTAAAGTTTTAAGAGAATGCCTGCCTTTTGATTTTCTGCGGTGTATTGACGATAAAAATGATTCCATTACACCATCTTCAATCTGTTTTTTGTCTCCGCTCATATTTTTATCGTGAAGCCTGTAAAATAAGCTTATTTCTCTGATTACCACAATTGAAACTTTTGATTCCCTTGCTCTCATAAACCAGTCGTAATCTTCGGCGAAAGAAAGAGATGAATTGAATTTGCCTGCTTTTTCAAATACCGATTTTTTAAACAGGGCGCTGCCCAGGTTATAAGATAAGTATGGAGAGCCGACTTCGCTGCAGGAAGCCTTGTCTTTTGTTTTATTAGCTTTGTCTTTCATGCAGATTTGTGTAAGCCCCAGGATTACATCCCTGGATTTAGAGGAATTAAGCTCAAGGGATTGTTTTTTAAGTTTATCCTCCGGCCATAAATCATCGGAATCCAAAAAAGCGATGATTTCACCCCGGGCATTTTCCAAACCCTTGTTGCGGGCCGAAGAAACTCCTTGGTGCTTTTGGCGGATATAATTAATCGGGCCGGATAATTGCTTAATTATTTTTTCGGAATCATCCGATGAACCGTCGTCAACAACGACTATTTCAAGGTTTTTGTAATCCTGGCTGTATATCGACTGAAATGCCTGAGCAATATATGAAGAAGCACCTATATTGTATACTGGCATAATAACGCTTATAAGCTTTTTTTTCAGCATAATTCAATGCTTAGAGAGGAATACTTTTATGCAATCAGCGATTTCTTCAGCGTTGTTGCTAAGCTCAATAATATAATTGGGCACTTTCGAGACCAGATCGCCTAGATAGTCAAAATCCCGGGAGTCAGTACCCGGCAATGGAATTACAGTGCTGGGAGCTATAGAGAGCAAGGCTTTTGCCGGCGAGATTTCTATTAATTTTGTTTTTTCTCTGGTGGTGATAGCTGGAATAAAAACAGCTTTTAGGGGAAAAGAGCTTATAATTTTTTCAGGATAGTGACTATTGACAAAAACAATCGATTTATTGTTTATTTTTTCGCGGACGCCTAGCCGGGGCATAGATAGTGATAATTTTTTAAGGCTGTCAGGATTCAATTTAGCAGAGCTTGATAAGCTGTAAACACGGGGTGGATTATTCAGGCTTAAGAGGATATAATCATCTCCTGCATACATCAGATCTGTGTTTAGGCAGGACAGGGCTGTTGTTGATTTGCCGCTTCCTCTTTTTCCGGCCAGTAAAATCCCGCCTTCAGGTGTTCCAACAGCAGCAGCATGGGCAATTTGTTTTTTATTGTGGCGAAACCACCAATGCAGTAGAGCTCTAGCCGGAAAACAGCGCTCATTATAGGGAAGATTTTTGCTGTTTTTTATCCAATAAACTGCCAGGTGTTTATCCATATTGAGCATGGCCAGGATACAGGAATCAATAAAGAAAGCTGTGGAGATTCTCTTATCAGAATAACCCGGCAGGGTTCCCCGCTCAAGAGTAGAAGACCAGGGCGGATCAGGTATGTTGATCTTTGTTGTGTCTGTGTCAAAGGCGCATATTGTCAGGTCTGCCTGAGCGTTTGCAGGGACCATCATGTGTTCAATAGCAGGAAGCATTTGAGGCTTTAAGCCCGAGCCGGCGAAACGAAAACATATGGTTGAATCACCTATTCTGAAAAAGCACTTACTGAGATGAGAAGTTGATTTTTCCGCTTGCTGGAATTTCTGATAAACAGTTTTAAAAAAAAATCGTGGGTCAGTTTTTCTCTTGTTTTCATCAGGCATTATGATAACTGGCAATATGGTTATAAGTAATGTCTATTTATCCATCAAGTGAGGCCAGCCTCTTCCGTCGATCTCGTGTACAGGATCTAATTTTATCAGTTCCTGCATGTCATCGAATACATGTAATATCGGTTTTTCATAAGGTAATTTCTCTAAAGGCTGGTTTGGGGATTCACTGGCCGGCCGGCTGTTTGATATTATATTATCATCATCTACGATCAAAGATTCGGCTCTGAGCTGTTCAATAAAGTCGTTTATGTCTTTAGAGATATCTATGCCCTTAATGTTGTAACGGTTTGATAATCTTTCGCCGAGGGAATCGATTTCATAAATTCCCTGTTCTAAAGATGAAAGTAGCGAAGCGGCAATTTTTTCTACCCAGTAATATTTCCCATTTTCATAGTTTATAAGAACTGCCTCATCGCCCAGGATCTTATATATTACTGTTGGCTGGTTTATTCTTATATTTTTCATAACGTATTTTAGCAAAAAGATTTTTTTTAGTCAAATACAAGCCACATCAAATACAACTACCAGTTATTAATTTATTTTGATACAGCCCACTACGTCTTGAAGCCCGGTCCAGTTCATCTGTCTATAGGATAGTAATTTTAACCGGCTGTATTGGTTTAAGGTCTTTTTTATCCAGGAGGGTTTAGACATCGATATGCCGTAACTGCTTTGTTCGGGATATTGTTTGTAGCCATAGCCTGACAAAGAATAGCTTATTAATAGGTTGAACATGCTTAATTTATTCAAGCCGTGACTTTTTTCAATAGAGAGCAGCTTTCCAAATGCAGGCAGGCTTAAAGTCGTAAAGACCAGCAGCCCTTTATCTTTCAGCGAGTCGATAAAAAATTCCAAAAGCCTTCTGAAGCGGATTTTATTTATGTGGGTAAACAGAGAGCCGCACCATATCAGGTCAAATTTTTTTTCCCTGCTGATTTCAGAGAAATTTTCCTTGCTTATCAAGGTATTTGTCTTAAAGGTTTGCCGGCAAAACTCCAAGGCATCGTTTTCAATATCGCCGGCTGTAATCTCAGCATCAGGAAAATAAGCTTTTATAAATCTTAATTCTCTTGCCCAGCCTGAAGGAAAGTCGAGTATTCGCTCAATGGAATTTCGCTCTTTCTGAGCTAAAGACATGATTTCGATTATATTTTGCAAACTTGATAAACCAGTGCTCAAGTAGTGTGTTTGGGCGCTTTCGAGAAACATGGCATCGTTTTCTGATATTGTCAGATTAACCGAGGACGGTTCTAAAAGAGAAAATTTCCGCTCCTGAAATAATTCATTTAATAGTAGAGGATTTATCACTCTTTTCATAATAAATGTCCCGGCGGCTGTTTTTATTGTATCATTATTT
>JAFGHG010000125.1 GCA_016939345.1 Candidatus Omnitrophota bacterium | reverse complement strand
AATATTGAAGATATAAGCGATTCAGCCCTTCTCAAGATAAAAGCCAGATTTCAATTAGTCGATGCATGGTTTTATAGAGAAAAACTTAATCAGGCCTTAAAAGCAAAAGATTTAGAAGATATCTTTTTTGTTAAGGATGGAGATGTTTTTTGCGAAAGAGAAGTAGTCGCCGAAAACGGTGATTCCCGGCGCATTGACCGCTTGATAGTGAAAATAGACCAGGTTTGGATAGTTGATTATAAATCTTCGCTTGAGGCAGAAAAAAAAGGAAGCGATCAGGTAAGAGAATATAAGCAGATAATAAGCTCAATCTACCCCAAGCAAAAGGTAAGGGGTTTTCTTGTTTATCTTGATAGTTTTACAATGAGCGAAGTTTAGCATAAGAACATGGAAACAATATTTACCCTAAATCTTAACGAGAATCTGATAGAGAAATTAGCTGATTTCCTTAAGGAAAAATATCTTAAAAACACCAGGGACTTAAGCAGGATAGCTTGTGTTTTCGGGGGCAGAAGGCCGGCTTTGTTTTTGAAAAAGGAGCTGTCTAAAAGGATAGGCTCTTCTTTTATCCCGCCGCAGTTTTTCTCTATAGATGATTTTATTTCTTTTCTGGCAGATAAGCAGAGGCCCTGGCCATTGATAAAGGACCTTGATAATTATTATTTGATTTATGCCTTAGCCAGAAAAGAAATCAAGGGGCTTATTAAGGCAAGAGAAGGTTTTGCTGAATTTATGCCCTGGGCCCGGGAGATAGTATCTTTTATAGAACAGCTCGACCTTGAACTGATAGATGATTCTGCTTTGAATGCTATAGAAAAGAGCGCAGAGATAGGTTATGAAATACCGGAAAACATAAATAAACTTTTGGCCGATATAGTGAGGCTGCGTTGCATATATCATAAGGAATTGGAAAAAAGAAATTTGGTTTCCCGGGGTATAAAATACAGGCAGGCTTCAAGATCGATAAAGGAAATTTCCCTAGATGATTTTGATAAGATTATTTTTTGTAATTTTTTTTACCTTCATAAGAGCGAACAGGAAATAATCAAGTCATTACTCGACAAAGGAAAAGGAATGTGTTTTTTCCAGGGCTCAGAAAATGACTGGTCGGTTTTAGCTAAAAACGCCAGGTATTTTAAAACCAGCATCAAGCCGGACGTAGAGTATAAAAAGCGGCCTGGTATTAATTTATACCAGGGTTTTGATACTCATTCTCAGTTGGGGATATTGCGGCATATTCTTGAAACAAAAATTAAGTCAAAACATGATACATTGATCGTTGTCCCCAGGCCTGACACGATAATATCTCTTATGAGCGAGATAAGCTGCAGCCTTGATGAGTTTAATGTATCCATGGGCTATCCCTTTAAAAGGAGCGCAGTTTACGAACTCTTTGATCTTGTATTAAGAGCCCAGCTGAGCCGGAAGGGCAGCCTTTATTATTCAAGAGATTATTTAAGTGTTTTAAAACACCCTTTAGTCATAGGTTTTTCTGCATCAGCTGAAGATAACCAGAGCGGCATTCTGGCCCAGGAGATAGGAAAGTGTTTGAGCGGCGAGGAGGACAGTTCTTTAGGAGGGTGTTTATTCGTAAGCTTAGATGAAATTGAGTCTGAGAATGTTGTTTTATCAAATGCTTCTTTAGAATTAGAATTAAGAGATTATCCTGGTGATAAAGCCAGCCTGAAGCAGAATCTGCAAAATTTGCATGCTTTGTTTTTCAGGAACTGGGAGGAAGTTAATGATTTTAGAAATTTTGCACAGAAGCTTAAATCTCTTATTGTCTTTTTTCTCAGAAGCCCTTTGATTTTTCAATCCCCTTTTAACGTAAAAGCTGTTAATAAATTGCAGGATATAGCTGATGAGCTAACCGGCTTAATTTTTGCCCATGAACAGTTTAAAAGCGAAGAGATCTGGGAAATTTTTGAACAGAGACTCCAGGGAGAAAAGATATCATTTAAAGGTTCACCCTTAAGAGGTACTCAAATCCTGGGCTTGTTTGAGACCCGCTCTCTGAGCTTTGAAAATGTGATAATAATGGATATGAATGAGTCAGTTATGCCCAAATTAAAGATTTATGAACCTTTGATCCCGCGTGAAGTAATGCTTTCTCTGGGGCTTAACCGTTTGGAAAAAGAAGAAGAGATACAGCGTTACCAGTTCATGTCTTTGATAACCTCAGCCAAAACAGCCCATCTCATTTATTCAGAAGACCAGGTCAATGAGAAAAGCAGGTTTATAGAAGAACTGCTTTGGTTTAATGAAAAAAAAGACAAGAAGATAAACGCCATTAATATACCAAGAGCCTGTTACTCTTTGCAGATAAAAGCCCGTCACAGCTCTATCGGTAAAACACCCGAGGTGCTTCAGCAGCTTAGGCAATCTGTATATTCTGCGAGCAGGGTGAATACTTATCTAAACTGTCCCTTGCAATTCTATTACCGCTATGTCCTGGGATTAAAAGAAAAAGAGGATCTTTTAGAAAATCCCCAGGCTTCTTGTATCGGCTCTTTTATCCACCAGCTGCTTGAGGAGGCCTTTAGAAGATTTAAAGGCAGAGAACCCGTGCTGGATTCGGCTTTCAAAAAATATTTTTTTGAACTTATGGACGAAAAGTTTGAGCGGGAAATATCCCGGCGTATGCGCTCGGATGCCTTTTTGCTCAAACAGATTATTAAAGTAAGGCTGGAGAAATTCATAGAGCTCGAGCAGGAGCGCGAGGTCGATAAGATATTATGTTTGGAAGAAGAGCGCCGTGGCAAGCTGAATGTAAACGGCCGGGAAATAGATTTTGTTTATACTATAGACCGGATAGATGAACTCAAAGATTCAAGCCTGTTGATCATAGATTATAAGACCGGCGGTTCAGACCTGGCGCCTAAGTCAGCAGATAGTCTTTTAAGCATGGACCGGGATAGGCTGTCTATCAAAGATAACCTTAAATCTTTTCAGCTTCCGATTTATTATTTTTTTCTTTCAGAGGATTTTCCTGCAAGAACATTAAATGCCCAGCTGTACAATATAAGGACTCTCCAGAGGAAGAATTTTATATCAGAAGATGATTTCAATATGCGCCATAAGATAAAGCAGGCATGCCTTGATGCCCTTTTCTATATTTTAGAGGAGATTTTTGACCCGGATAAGGATTTCACAGCCCATAAAGACGAAAGGTTATGCCGATATTGCAGTTTTAGCGGCTTCTGTATTTAAATTAATTTTATT
>JAFGHG010000124.1 GCA_016939345.1 Candidatus Omnitrophota bacterium | reverse complement strand
ACGGTTTATCGCTTGATCACCACAATTAACGATCTGGCAACCTTTTCAACCGGCGTATGCCGGCTGTTACGCAACATATTTAAAGCCAATAAAGTAGTTATGGTCTGCAAGGTGCAAAACTCTAGCGCTTTTTTAAAAATAAGGCTTGAGGGAAAAATACAAAGCATAAAAAAAGGAGGAAAATCCATATTAACTACTATAGAAAAAGAAATACTTCAGCAGGAAAAAGAAATAATTTTTAATAACCGTCTTATCTATCCTTTTATTTTTTCCAATACGCTTGGTGCCATATATATAAAGCGCGACTCGAAATCAAAAGACTTCAGTGAAACCGAACGTAAATGGTTCCTCTCCCTCTGTGAAGAAATAAGCATAGGCTTAAAGGTCTTCAACCTATATAAAGAACAGCAAAAAATAATGCTTAACTATATAAAGTCTTTATCTACCTTTTTAACCCAGTACGTGCCAACATCCCACTTGCACGTCAAGGCTATATCCCGCTTGATAAACGCCATGGGTAAAGCCTTAAAACTATCAGAAGCCGAAATAAAATGCCTTAATCATGCAGCCCTTCTTCATGATGCCGGCAAGATTAAACTTCCTTCAAAGCTTTTAAGAAAACAAAAACCTTTGACTGATGAAGAATACAAGTTAATAGAAAAGCACCCTCAAAAAGGGGTGGAGTTCTTCCGCAATCTTGAGATTTTGCGTCCGGCAATACCAATAATACTTCACCACCATGAAAGATATGACGGCCAAGGTTACCCCTCAAAGCTGAAAAAAGAAAAAATTCCTCTCGGCTCCCGCATCCTCAGCGTTTTAGACACATTTGACGCTATGTATTTTGGCCGACCCTACAAAGGCCCCCACACTTTAGAAAAAATTGAACAGGAATTCAAAAAGCAAAAAGGCCGGCAATTTGACCCTAAAATAGTCGATACCTTTCTTAAAATAATCAAGCGTAAAAATATCCGTAATTTCTTAAAAAATTGCCACAAAACCACAATCTAACAACTTAAAAACCCTCTTTATTCATAACAACCCCTTTTTTTATTGATTTTTTCTTAAAAATGCATATAATAATGGCCATGAAAGGAAATCAACTATACTTGAGCGGTTTTCAAAAAGATCTTAATAAGCCTCCGAAAAGGCAGGGATTTTATTTAACCCTGGATAAATTAATACTTTCAGGAGTGATAATAATCCTCCTGTTTGCCTTGTCCTTTTCTTTAGGAGTGGAAAAAGGACGCAATAGTACTGCTTCGATCAGCGTAGACAAGCCAAACCAGGAGCTACTAAAACCCGAAACTGAAGAAATTACCAGCCAAGCTCCAGCATCAAAAGATAAGCCAGAAACCATAAGTATTGAGCTAAATCCTGATGGGATTTTATCAGTCCAAAAACCCAGTCATGATATCCAAGCCCCTAAACAGGATCTAACTGAAGACAATAAGCAAAACTACAGGATACAGGTCGCAAGCTTCAAAAAAGAAGAATCAGCCCAAAAAGAAACTGCAAAACTTCAGGGTGACGGCTTCAATGCCTATTATTATAAAAGCGGCCAATACATGGTTATATACGTAGGCGGTTTTGAAGATAAACGTTCAGCTGAAAAAAACAAAAAAATCTTAGAAAAAAAATATAAAGATTGCATTTTAAAGGAACCAAGGAGGTTATAATGGGTCTGCATCCTTCGTTGAAAAGAGCTGAGAAGCTTGGCGGACAGCGGTCGGTTTTAAACAGAACAGAAAGAATAAAATGGCTTATCGAAAAAGGCCAATGGAACGAAAATAATAGAGTTCTTGGTTTGCCAAAAATCAAAGTAGTTAAACTAAAAGCCATTAAGAAAGAAAAAGCCAAAGAAGAAGAAAAGCCTAAAGAAGCCGAAACCAAAGAGACTAAGCAATAGGCCATGAAACTTTTTCTTTTAACCCTGGTTCTGGGAACAATTCTGATCCCTGCCGCTTACGCTTTAACTGAATACATAGTCAATGAAGACGACATAAACATAAGGAGCGATTCTACTGTTTTGTCTGCTTCTTTAGGTAAACTGTATAAAGATGACTGGGTAACTGTTGTAAGCCAACGTTATGAGTGGTCTAAAATAATCCTGCCAAAAGATACCCCGGCTTATGTTTGGGCAGAATACGTAAGCCGAGAATCCGATTCCACAGGAAAAGTATCTGCAAATGCTTTAAACATCAGAAACCTGCCTTCTTTGCAGTCAGATGTTATCGGTAAAATCTACCAGGGTGATGAAGTCGAAATCCTTGCCGAAGAAGGAGAATGGCTTAAAATAAAAGCCTTTCCCAATTCTTTTGGCTGGGTTCATCAGAAATTCCTGGATAAAGCTACAAAAACCTCAAATTTTAAAAAAGAAGAGAGCAAGCCCGTCCTTAAACTTGGAGAAATAAGGAAGATCGACGAAGACATATCTTTAACTTCATTCGTTGCCAATATAATACCCAGATTATCAAACCCAAACATCAAGAAAAAGGAAATATATCATAAAGAGCTCGCGGAAAAAGGAGAACTTATTATTCCTTTACTAGAATCTTATCTTCCAACTACTGATGAAAATACCATATACAGCATAATAGATATATTGAGTAAACTCGGAGAAAAAAACCCTGTTCTGGTATCATACTTTCTAAAAAAAGTCGAAGACTCTAAGCCATTATTATCCGGGGTATATCTGGACATCATCCAAAACATTCTCCAGATAAAAAAAATAAAAATTCCCTTTTATCAAAAAGCCATCGAAAAGAACCTCCTCCCTGAAGAAATAAACGAAGCCAAACAAAAATTCGAAAACGCTTATCAGGATAAATTGATCCAAGATATAAAGGACAGCCTATAATCTATATATGGTCTTTGTTTACCTACTCATAGTAGTACTTTCCCTAACTACAGCAAAATCTTTTCGCTCCTGGGTCGCTTACCGTCTTGGCGACCCGACACCTAAAAATCTTGGACGTTTAACCATTAACCCTGCAGCCCACATCGATTTCTTTTCTACCGTTCTTAGCCCTTTTCTGCTCCTTATATTGACAAGCGGACTCTTGACTATAGGCTTTGCCAAACCCCTTAGCTTGAGTCCCTATCGCTTTAAAAACCCCCGTAAAGGTATGCGCCTTGTTTCCTTAAGCGAGCCGCTTATAAATCTTACCATAGCTCTTGTTTTCCTGATTTTTTTAAAAACAGGTTTTCCCTTTTTATCCGATATGATGATTTTTATCGCATGGACAAATTTTATATTGGCCATGTTCAATCTTATTCCTGTACCGCCGCTTGAAGGAGCCAACTTACTTGCTTCTTTTCTGCCAAAAAAATCAGCCAACGAATTCCTTAAGGCCAGATCCTTTGGTTTTGTCCTTATTCTCTTTTTATTTCTCACAGGCGT
>JAFGHG010000123.1 GCA_016939345.1 Candidatus Omnitrophota bacterium | reverse complement strand
TGACGAACTTCCGCAATTAACTACTAGAATACTCATTATCTGATAATATTTTACGCTGCTTTTTGCTGCTCTGTATTCTTAGCCTGGCGCTTTTGAGAACGGATAACCGTAACAGCAGTACAATCGATGATATCATCTATGTTGCAGCCCCGGGATAAATCACTGCAAGGCTGTATTGTGCCCAAAACAATCGGGCCTACTGCCCTGGCATTAGCTAAACGCTGGGTAAGTTTATAACATATGTTGCCTGCATCCAGATTGGGAAATATCAACACATTTGCCCTTCCGGCGACCTGGCTTTCTTTTAACTTTCTTGAGGCTACCTCAGGGACTAAGGCGCTGTCTCCCTGCAGTTCCCCATCAATCAAAAAACCGCTGTCCTTTGAATTAGCCATAGCAACCGCATCTTTTATCTTGTCCACCCAGCGGCCCTCGGCGCTGCCTTTAGTGGAAAAACTTAAAAGTGCCACTCTTGGAGTGATTTCCAAAACTTCTGAAGCAAATTGGGCGCTGGAAATTGCGATATTAGCAAGCTGCTCGCTGGTCGGATAAGGTATAACACCGCAATCAGCGTAAATAAAAACGCCTTGCTCGCCGTAAACACAATTAGGGATTGACATGATAAAGCAGCTAGATACAATACCAGCCTTTTTATCTACCTCTAGACAGTTTAAGGCAGCACGTATAACCGATGAGGTGGTATATTTTGCTCCGGCCACAAATCCATCAGCATATCCATACCTGATCATCATAGCCCCATAATATAAAGGATTTTCCATAAGCTCTCTGGCTTCTTCAAAAGTAACTCCTCTGGGTTGCTTTCGTTCGAAAAATAAATTGGCAAACTCCTCCTGTCTCTGAGGGTCAAGGTTATCCTGGCTGAGGATCATACCTTCTGCGATTGACTGCTTGTTGATATAATCAACGGCAGCCACTATTCTTTCGTCGTTTGCTTCTGGAAAAACTATTTTTTTTGGATTAGACCTGGCTTTCTCTCTCAGCCTTACCGTTATATCATCCATGGCGCTCTCCTTTCAAAAAAATACTATACATGTCTGGAGGTATAAAGAAAAGAATATTATCATAATATAATGTACTTTTCAAGAATAAACCCTTTTGCATCATAATTTCAAAAATCGCGTTCTATGGACAAAAGTATTGATTTATCGTCAATTGTCAAATAGGTAGCTTTGGCAATTAATTTTAAAGTATCGATATTTTTTTTAAGAATGTCGGTTTTATCTATGGGAGGATGGATTTTAACGTTGGCTAATGTCAAAAGGACAAAAAAAGTGTCGCTGCTGGCAAAAGCTGCCTGATATGACTGGTGGTTCCAGTCGCTGCCTAAAAAAAGCATAATTTTTTTATCTTTATAGCGGCTTGAAAAGTTTTCTTTAAACTCATCTATCAATCCTTGTTCTGGATAAAAATAAAGAACAATCTCGATAAATCTGTGTTCTGATTTTATTTTTGAATCGATATAATCAAACAGGGTCTTAAAATCACTGGCTGGCTCATTAACCGGAATTGAAGATTTGCCTTCAAGCGAACGCAACTTATCTTTGTATTTTTCAACATAATTTTGAGTGACAAAATTTACATTTTTTCCGGCTGAATAGAATGCTACATATGCCTGGAAAAAATACATCTGTGACATAAGCGAAACAACAGGATCATCGATGTCTAAGCCGGGTTTGACCCGCATAAATAAATCGTCATGCTCAAGATTGGGTATAGTTTTGACTTGCAGGCCTTCTTGTTTAGAACCTAAAGATTCCTGTATCAACTGAACTATCCATGATGATAATGACTCGCCGAGACGGCTGTCGATAAGCGGAGAAAAATAAGCATTTGGGCCATTTATATGATCTAGCGCTAATCCCAAAGCTACTTTCCTGAGCTTAGGCAGAAGACCGGCAAAATCACCATAAACCTGTTTCAGTTTTAAAAAGTCCTTTTTGAGCAAAATATACAAGGGCAGGATAAAAATCATGGTCTGGGGTGAAGAGAATCTTCCTCCGATATCAAATTCTTTGTTGAACTGGATACAGATTTTTTTTACATTTGTCCAGCCAAGAGAATCGAGCTTGCTAAAAGAACACAAGTCGCTAACCCAAAGAAAGTTTTCCTGCCAATCGCGGGCGGGTAATTTTTCAATAAAGACTTCTTTTAATGTAGCGCTGAGCAGCTGGGTCTCTTTTGTAGTCCCGGATTTGGAAATAGATACCACTAAGGTATTCTCAAAATCGTCGATTTTGTCGATAATATCTGATAAGGCCTTGGGATCAAGATTATCCAGAGTAAAAAAATTATCAGCCTTAAACAATGAGATCAACGGCTTGATGCCATTGATAGAGCCTCCCATCCCTACAAATATAAAATATTTTTTTCCTTCGAGGAGTTTTGAAATATCTTCCAGTGATTCTTTTATTTGAGAAAAATCAGAGGCATTTACCCAGCCTAAACGTTTATTCTCAGCATCAAAAGCAATATCACGAAATGAATTATCAATACTTATGTCTTTTTTGCTCTTACCAACCGCCTCAAGCAAATCTTTTTCCAGTTTATCGTCCATAACCATCTCCTTGTAGTTTATTCGGGCAGGGACAAACCCTACCTCTAGATAATTTTTTAATGCTATTAACTCTCTACTCTAAATTAGAACCAGCACACTCTGTTGCGGCCGGACGTTTTGGCCTTATACAGAGCTCTATCAGCTATTTCAATCAAGACATCTGAGTGTAAAGTATTATGAGGAAATGAACTCACCCCTACGCTCAAAGTAACACTCAATGTTTCCTCAAAAGCTTTTATTCTTTCCCGGGACACCCTCGTACTTAAACGCTCTGCAACCATTATTGCACCGGCTTTGTCTGTCTCCGGAAGCACGACTGCAAATTCCTCTCCTCCGTATCTGGAAACAAAATCCAGCTCCCGCATGGTGGCCCTCAAAATCGCAGCAACCTTGCGCAATATTACATCGCCTGCGAGGTGGCCATAGCCATCATTAATTTTTTTAAAATTATCAATATC
>JAFGHG010000122.1 GCA_016939345.1 Candidatus Omnitrophota bacterium | reverse complement strand
TGATTCTGCCTGGACAGCTATAGTCCAATTCAGCCTCCTTGAAAAGGACGCAGCTAATTTTCCTGTTCCAATACACGGGACTAATTATCTCTTTGCTTATTATCTGGTTCTACACTTTTTATTAAAGTTTCTTCCCGAGGCTTCAAGCAACATCATGGAGTACTTAAATATTATAAACGGCTTTATTTTTTCTCTTAATATTATGTTGATATATGTATTTTTTAGGAGATTAAGCTTTGAAAGAACGATTTCTTTGTTATTGTCCCTACTCTATTTTTTTCTGCCCATGGCCTTTCAGATATCTCTATATGTCAGCCCCGAAACTTTTTCTTTTTTCTTTTTTCTTTTGACAAATATCTTTTTTATCTCTTATTTAGAAAGCAAGAAAAGAAAAGACTTAATTTTGATTATCTTTTTTTTCGCTCTCTCAATGGTGATTCGTCCTGATACCTTTTTGCTTTATTTCTCATTTATCGCACTGACTGTTTATTATAAAAAGCCTTTAAAGATTACCCTGGCTTTACTTTTTTCTTGTATCCTTATAGGACTGCTTGCCTTTGTTGTTTTAAAGTTAGCAATAGGAGGGATTTTTATTCAACCCAAAACGATTTTAGCAGAAACGATCTGGCTGCTAACAAATAATATGCAGTTTATAAAGATTACTCTGGCTTTGATTGCATCCAGTATCGGTTCGGGCCTTATTTTGATATCGACCATACTGGCATTTTATTTTTTAAAGACAGGAAACCGTCGTGGGTTTATTCCCTTAGCTCTTTGGTTCTTGCCGGTAGCAGCAATCTATCTTATGCTATTTACTCGCCATCATGTGAACCGCTACATCATGGGCTCATATTTAGGGCTTATTTTTTTTATCGGTCTGGGGATAAAACAGATTTCCCGAAAAAGTTTAGGAAAACATCTGGTCTGCTTCAGCCTTATTTTGGCTGTCCACTTTCTGGGCATGGACCTGCAATATCAGTTGGTTAAAAATAACTACAGATTTAAAAGAAATTACAAGTACAATGAAACCATTTTAATTGACCATGCCCCGCTTGGTAACATCTTCAATAATGCTTTAGAACTGAGAAGGGAAAAGCGGATGGTCTGGAATGCTGCCAAGGTCCTGGCCAGCACTCAGGATAAAGTGATAATCTTTTCTAACAGCACAGATTCGCCGGCTTATTATTACTTCCTTTACAGGCTTTATCATAAAGACCTTAAAGGAGCAGAGATAGATGATACAGAGATGGTTTTTGTCGCTGGCAATAAAGAGTTTGTATTTGTCTATGTCCTGCCTCAATACAAAAAGGAAAAGATATTTTCTCTATTAAACAAACAACAGCTTAAAGACCATAAAATTTATTTTTCGCCCTTTATAGCTGAAAGGGTCCCTGAACTCTATTCAGATATTGAAAGTTTTTCAAAAAAAAACAGGAGAAAAATGCTTAAAATTCCGGGAGAGGAATCATGAAAAAAGTCAGCGTTATAGTGACTACTTTTAACAGCCAGGATGTCATTGGCGATTGCCTTGAGAGCCTTAGTTGGGCCGATGAGGTCTTAGTCTGTGATTCTTATTCAAGCGATAAAACCCTTGATATAGCCAGAGAGTTTGCAGTAAGCATACTTCAGCATGAATACGAAAGCCCGGCAAAACAAAAAAACTGGGTTATACCCCAAGCCAAGAACGAATGGATTCTTATTATTGACAGTGATGAAAGAGTCAGCCCTGAACTTAAAGAAGAAATCGAGAGCGTTTTAAGCCGGCACCAGGATTTTAATAGTTTTAAGATCCCCAGGCTAAACATAAGTTTTGGACGGAAAATGCTCCATGGGGGGTATTGGCCGGATTATCAACAAAGGCTGTTTAAAAAAGATAAAGCCAGGTATGAACTGGTCCAGGTCCATGAAGAATTGCTGGCTGAAGGGCCTGTTGGCATATTAAAAAATCCGATATTGCATTATCCGGATAGAAGCATATCCCAAGTCATAGAAAAGTTTTTTATACGCTATGCCAAATGGGAAGCTGAAAAGAGGCTGGAAAAAGAAAAAGCCGGGATGTTAAAAATAGTAATATCACCTTTTAAAATATTTATTTACCGTTACTTTCTGCTCCTGGGTTTTTTAGACGGGATAAGGGGTTTTATAGCGGCTTTTATCTGGTCGGTTTACATTTTTCTTACCTATATTTATATGTGGCAAATGTCTTTAAAGGAAAGCCGTGAGTAAAAAACGCATTGTTTTTTTAGACGACGGGAAAGCTTTCGGCGGAGCAGAGAAAAATCTGCTTTTGTTTTTAGATCATCTCGACAGGCAATTGCTTGAGGCGACGATAGTCACTTCTTACCAAGGGAAATTCTTTGATCTGGCCAAAAGAAAACAAATCCCGATTCATACGATTATCTCAGCTGATTTTGTTTCCACCAGCTTCAATAAGGAAAGATTTGATTTCCTGAACCCCTTTGCTTTGATCTATAATTTTTTTCTCCTTATTGTAAAAGGATTTAAATTAGGTAAATTTTTAAAAAAGCAAAGAATCGATATTATCCAGACCAATGGTATGTTCGAGCATATTTATGGAGGCCTCGGGGCAAAGCTGGCCGGGGTTTATTGTATATGGTTTATGCAGGATATCCCCCGGGGCTCTTTTAGATGCATTAAAAGGTCGATAATAAATCTATTAGCATCAATGCTTGCCAGCAAGGTGGTAGCTGTTTCCGAAGCGACCAGAAAAGCTTTTTATCCTTGGCTAAGAAAAAATACTGCCTGTATCCGCGTGGGCATAGATATAGGAAAGTATCTGGGCAGCCAGGTAAAAGACATCACAGAAACTAAAGAGAAATGGGGTTGCGCTGATTCGGAGTTTATTGTAGGCATGGCCGGGCGTTTGATTTACTGGAAAGGAGCAAAGGATTTTATAAGGGCAGCCGTCATAGTCTCTTTAAAGAAACATGCCAGGTTTGTTATTATCGGAGATGCAGACCCGGGAGATAAACTTTATATAGAAAAGTTGAAGTCTTTAGCCCGGGAGCTGAACATAGAAGATAAGGTCATATTTACCGGTTTTCTCGAAGATGTAACCGCCGGAGTAAATATTCTAGATATTTTTGCTCATTGCCCTTTTTATCCTGATCCTTGTCCAATTGCTGTGATGGAGGCTGCTGCTTTAGGAAAAGCTATTGTAGCTACTAGGGTCGGAGGAATACCGGAAATAATTGAGGATGGAAAAGAAGGCTTACTTGCAAACCCTTCTGATTCCAAAGATTTGGCTCAGAAAATCATA
>JAFGHG010000121.1 GCA_016939345.1 Candidatus Omnitrophota bacterium | reverse complement strand
TTTTATATTTTAACCTATCCTAAATAGTTTATTATCAATATGTTATGTATTTAAGGCTATTTCCCAGCTAGTTTAAGCTTATTTTTTCCCCCTATATATAGTATCAAGAATATGCTTAGAACTATATATGGTGTAGGTAAAAATAATCATTAAAATAAGCATTTTTACTTATTTACAGTAAATAAAGATTATAGTATATTTGGAGTGCTTTTCTTTAAATGAGGCTCTCTCATTTTAAGGTTTTAAGTCACATAAGGCAAGGTTTGAAGGTAAGGTAATTTCTGTGTAAAAAAGTGAGTCAAGACAGGTTACCGAAAGGATGTGTTTCACTAAAAGGAGGTGGAGTGTGGTGTTAAAAAAGAGAACAACCAAGGTAAGCACAATGACAGATAGCAAAAAATGTGCTGCTTCAGGTAAAAAGGATTCAGCTAAAGCAAAGAAAATCAAATTTTACATTGAAGCTCCTCAAGCAAGCCAGGTAGCTATAGCCGGCGATTTCAATAACTGGTCAGAAACTACTTTAAAAAAGACGCTTAATAAGACTTGGGAGAAGGATATCAGCCTTAAGCCGGGAAGATACGAGTATAAGTTTGTTATCGACGGCAACTGGATTAATGATCCTAACAACAGCAATACAGCCTGGAATACCTACGGGAGCCAGAACTCAGTGATCGAAGTATAATTAAAGCCGATTATGCGTATTGCACTTTTTGCTTGGGAATCTATGCATTCTATAAGCGTGGGAGGCGTTGCCTTTCACGTGACTGAGCTTGCCTGTGCTCTTGAACGCAAAGGTCATGAAGTCCATATCTTTACCCGCCTTGGTAATAATAACCAGCCATGGCATGAGATGATACACGGGGTGCATTATCATCGCTGCCCTTTCAATTCCAGCCATAATTTCATTGAAGAAATTAACAACATGTGCCGTTCGTTTGTCCAGTGTTTTTTCCATATCGAAGATAATGTAGGCCCTTTTGATGTTATTCACGCTCATGACTGGCTGGCATCAAATTCAGTAGTCTGGATAAAGCAGGCCAGAAACCATAAAACCATACTAACTATTCATTCTACAGAATACGGCCGCTGCGGGAATCATTTTTACGGCGGAAATTCAGCTATCATCAGAGACCATGAGCGCCATGGCACCTTTTGTTCTGACCGGGTGATTGCAGTATCCAAGGCCCTTAAAGGTGAAATCATGTGGATGTATAATCTGCCTGACTGGAAAGTTTCGGTAATTTATAACGGAGTAAATTACCGCCAGTATGACGGCTGGATAGATCCTGCAGCTGTAAGAAGGTTTTATAATATAGGGCCCATGGATCCCGTGGTTTTATTTGTCGGCAGAATGGTCTATCAGAAAGGGCCTGATCTTTTAGTTGAAGCAATACCCAATATTTTAAGATTTTACCCCGATGCAAAATTCGTTTTTGCCGGCGACGGTGAGATGCGCTGGTCAGTCGAAGAAAGAGCCAAACAGATAGGAGTCCACCATGCAACCAGATTTCTAGGCTATCATAACGGCTGGAGGCTGGTAGACCTATATAAGGCTTGCGATCTTGTATGTGTTCCTTCAAGAAATGAGCCTTTTGGAATAGTTATTTTAGAAGCCTGGAGCGCTGGCAAGCCGGTAGTAGCCTCTTCAAACGGAGGACCAGGAGAATTTATCTGGCACGAGGTAAACGGTTTTAAAATCTACCCCAACCCGGATTCAGTCTCCTGGGGCATAGGAACAGCATTTTCCGATTTTGAGCGTAGCCGCTGGATGGGCAGAAACGGAAGAATAGCCGTAGAATCAGCTTTTTCCTGGGACATAATCGCTGATCAGGCACTACACACTTATTGCTGTTAAGTCAGCGATTTTAGTAAGCTCTAACAAATTTTTTATGAGCGAAGAAGATAAATTAAGTAATTCTTATTTTGAGCTCAGGTGTGTTCGCTTGATAGAGAAAGACGGAAAAATCATAGTCGAGACAGTTATGCCCTGGGATATAGCAATAGATGAATCTAACAGCACTTATTATAATTAACTTAAGGGGCTGCTTTGGCAAAAAAAAGAAAAATAATCAAACGTGTTTATGAAAAGGGCCGGGAAACTACTTTAGCTCCGGTTAAAAAGAAACCTCCGCCTCCAAAGACTCCAAAAAAGACTTCCCTCAAGACGAAAGAAATTTCTTTGGGCAGGGATGTTAAACAAATTCAAAGAACAAAAACCGCTCAGGCATATTCCCCGCGAGAAAAAAGTTTTAATGAAAATATAATTATCCCCAGGCATGATTACCATGAAACATATGAACTTCCTCATAGCTACAACAGCACGCATTTAGTGCTTTTGGTTAAAGACCCTTTCTGGATTTATGCCTACTGGGAGTTAACGCCCGAATCTTTGAACTCTTTGAGGTCTGATATCGGCCAGGAAGATTCCAGCCGCGCCAGCCTTGTATTGAGGATCTATGACGTTAATTTAGTCGAATTCAACGGCCATAATGCTAATTCTTATTTTGATATAGATATCGGTTATAACTCTAATAACTGGTATATAAATCTTTGGAAGGACGGAGTTTCGTATGTTGCCGAAATAGGAATGCGCACCCCGGAAGGAAGGTTTTTCCCCCTAGTCCGTTCTAATTGCGTTTATACCCCCCGTATGCGCTATTCACCGCGAAGCGAACAGATATGGATGAAGGTTCCTCAGGCCATTAATGGACAGTCTGAGATCGTAGCCAGAAGCAGAGCATATCTGCAATCTAAAGTCAATGGGAAGACTAAAAAAACTGATAAGCCCTCGAGAAAAGAATGGAAGTATTTCTTCTTAACAGAAGAGGATATCCGTAATTATTATAATCAGTTAAGCCCTACTTTAAGAGACATTATTTCTGCTAGGATCACAAAGCAATACGGTAAAAAGGCAGGCAGTTTTGATTTTATTTTCGAAGGTGAAACCGAGGCTGAAAAGCAAAGGATACTTTCGCTTTTGCCGGATAATTTTTTCCTTAAAGAAATAGTAGTCGGAGCATCGGAAAAATTAGTCCTTGTCGGCCAGAATCCCAAGCATTTCGGGGCTTCGCAGGGAGCCAGTGAACAGTTGGCAGAAAGGCCGGCATTTAGAAAGTTTTTCTTTGAACTTAATACCGAGCTTATTGTCTACGGCCGCACTGAGCCGGATGCAAAAGTTTATTTAGGCGACAGAGAAGTTAAGCTGCGTCATGACGGGACTTTTAGCATGAGATTTGCCCTGCCAGACGGAAAGATCCCTCTGGAGTTCAAGGCTGTTTCAGCCGATAAAAAAGAAACCCGTAAAATTTATACTTACGTTGAAAGAAACACTAAGTATAACCCCTAATTTTTAAAT
The DNA here is from genome assembly GCA_016939345.1 of Candidatus Omnitrophota bacterium. GTDB lineage: Bacteria > Omnitrophota > Gorgyraeia > Duberdicusellales > 4484-171 > JAFGHG01. Next base: position 5,834 of record JAFGHG010000121.1, on the reverse strand, counting down.
TCGAATTTCGAATCTCGAAATCCGAAACAATATTGAAATAGGGAATTTTAATTATGTCTAAAGGATATCTTTGTTTAGTTTTACATGCCCACCTGCCTTTTGTCCGTCATCCCGAAGAAGATTATTTCCTGGAAGAAAACTGGCTTTATGAAGCCATAACCGAGACCTACATACCTTTGATCCAGGTTTTTGAAAATCTGGTCAGTGACGGGGTTGATTTTCGTATTACCATGTCTTTGACTCCAAGCCTTGTGGCAATGCTGCAGGACAGGCTTTTACAGGAAAGGTATCTTCGCCATATAAATAAACTTATAGAACTTGCCGATAAGGAAGTAGAGCGCACCGGTAACGATTCGCATTTCCACGGTGTTGCCCTTATGTATTACCGCAAACTCCAGGAAGCCCGCGAAATTTTTCTAAACAAATATCAAAAAAACATCGTCACTGCCTTTAAGAATTTTCAGAATATGGGCTACCTAGAGATAATAACCTGCTGTGCTACCCATGGCTTTTTACCCCTGCTTAACATTAATCCCAGCGATGTCAGGGCTCAGGTGCATATGGGGGTCGAGGCCTACACAAAAGCCTTCGGCCGTCCGCCCAAGGGCATATGGCTGCCTGAGTGCGGTTATTATCCTCAAGTTGATGAGGTGCTAAAAGAAGCTGGTATAAAATATTTTTTTGTTGATTCTCATGGAATTTTAAATGCTGACCCTATACCCCGCTACAGCGTCTATGCTCCCATATACTGCCCGAGCGGTGTTGCTGCCTTTGCCCGGGATTGGGAATCTTCCAAACAGGTCTGGAGCTCTAAAGAAGGCTATCCCGGTGACCGTGATTACCGCGAATATTACAAAGACATAGGTTATGAGCTCGATTTTGATTATATAAAGCCCTATATTCACCCTCAAGGCATACGCATTAACACAGGTCTAAAATACTGGAGAATAACCGGTGACACTCCTTATAAGGAAGCTTATGTTCCTGAATGGGCAAAAAATAAAGCAGCCATCCATGCCGGTAATTTTATGTTTAACCGGCAGAAGCAGATTGAACATCTTCTTTCTCATATGGACAGAAAACCTATTATCATAGCTCCATATGATGCAGAGCTTTTTGGCCACTGGTGGTATGAAGGGCCCATGTGGATTGATTTTCTTGCCCGTAAAATTTTTTATGATCAGGATGCAGTTTCGATGATCACTCCTGTGGAATATTTATTTGAATACCCCACAAACCAGATGTCTATGCCTTCTGCTTCCAGCTGGGGATATAAAGGCTATAACGAATTCTGGGTAGAGGGGAGTAATGACTGGCTATACAGGCATCTTCATAAGGCCGGACAGCGTATGCTTGAACTGATGGATGAGTTTGGGCCTTTGTTAAAAAGAGCAAAGTCTAATATTTACCGCCGGGCCTTAAATCAGGCAGCCCGTGAGCTGGTCTTGGCCCAATCCAGTGACTGGGCTTTTATCATGAAGACCGGGACCATGGTCCCTTATGCTCATAAGAGAGCTAAAGTCCATATCTGCAGGTTTACCCGTCTGTATGAAGACATTAAAAAAGACACCATAGATCAGGATTGGCTTTGTGATATAGAATACAAGGATAATATATTTTCAGATATTGACTGTGCTAAATTTTATTCCGGCAATTTTTATAAGCTTTTAAAAAAGAACCAGGAAGACGAAAGTCATGCCCGAAAGTCTTAATACACTTGTTTTACTCTACAGCGATGAGAAAAAACTGAAAAAATCAAGGCAGATGCAGGGTGATTTTTTTCGCCAGGCATCAAGCGTAGATTTTGATAATGTCAGGTCTTGTTTCGGCATAGCCCTTCATATGCATCAGCCGACCATTCCCGCCGGCACAAATGATCTTGCCAGCGCACCTTTAATCAGCAATCTGGAATATATGTTGAGGAATCCCTCGATCGGGGATAACCATAATGCCTCTGTTTTTTTATCCTGTTACGGCCGTATGTCTGACTTTATCAAAGAACTGGTTGCTGATGGAAAAAATCCCAGGGTTATGCTCGATTATTCTGGTAACCTTTTATGGGGTCTGCAGCAGATTGAGCAGGGCGAGGTTATCGCCAGGCTAAAAGATATTACCTGTCAGAGTCAATATCATCCCTATGTAGAATGGCTGGGTACTATGTGGTCTCATGCAGTAGTATCATCTACACCGGTGCCTGATATTAAACTGCATGTTCAAGCCTGGCAGCATCACTTTGCTTCTATTTTTGGTTATGAGGCTTTATCGCGGGTTAAAGGTTTTTCTCCTCCCGAAATGCACCTTCCGATACATCCCGATGTCTGCTATGAATATGTCAAGGTCTTAAAGGAGAGCGGATATAATTGGTTGATGGTACAGGAACATACCATCGAGAAGGTCGGAGGCTCGCGCCTTGGCAACCCTTATCTTCCTCATAAGTTGGTAGCAAAAAACTCATCAGGCCAGATTCAAAGTATAACTGTTTTGATCAAGACCCAGGGTTCTGATACGAAACTTGTTGCCCAGATGCAGCCTTTTTATGAGGCTCAGTCAAAGCAAAGAGAGGGCTATTTAAATAAATACATTCCGCCTTTTGTCCTGCAGATAAGCGACGGTGAAAACGGAGGAGTGATGATGAATGAATTTCCTCCTATGTATAGGCAGGTTTTTTCTCAAATAGGTAATTCCGAGGTCGTAGCCTTGGGAGGCACAGAATACCTCGAATTTTTGAAATACTTAGGTTTAAATGAAGAAGAGTATTCCGCAGTCCAGCCCATATCTCAGCAAAGGATCTGGGATAGGGTTGACAAGTTAGAGCCCAGAGCAGCTGATAAAGCCATTGAAAAGCTTAGAGCAGAGGATAAAAATTTTAATCTTGATAAAGCTTCCTGGACAAATGACAGAAACTGGGTTTCAGGGTATCAGGATGTTATGGACCCTATAAATAAGCTGAGTGCAGAATTTCACCAGCGTTTCGATAATTCTAAAATACAGCCATCAAGTCCTCTTTATCAAGAGGCCCTTCTCTATCTTTTACTTTCTCAGACCAGTTGCTTCCGTTACTGGGGCTGCGGAGTATGGACAGACTATGCCAAGGAAATCTGCCGCAGAGGAATGGAAGCAATTTCTAAGGCATAATTAGCAGTTACTAATGAAAAGAAAAAAGCTAGAGATTGTATTTGTTTCTCCCGAAGTAGCTCCTTTTGCCAAGACAGGAGGGCTTGCTGATGTTGCCGAAAGCCTTCCCAAAGCTTTAGCTGCCTTAGATTGTCAGATTAAAGTTTTTTTACCCCTTTACCGCCAGGTCAAGCTGCAAAAATTACCCCTCAAGCTCATCAAGGATAATATCAAAATCAAGATTAAAAAGACTAACCTATATTTTAGCCTATATACTTTTCGGGATAAAGGCGTAAACTTTTTTTTTATAAGAAACGACCGTTTTTTTAACCGTAAGTACCTGTATTCTACAGTTAAAAAAGATTACCCTGATAATGCTTTAAGGTTTGCCTTTTTTTCTCAGGCTGTTTTAGCCGGCCTGATGCACATAAGGTCAAGGCCTGATGTAATCCACTGTAACGAGTGGCAGAGCGCATTGATCCCTTTTTATTTGAAATTCTTAAAGCATTACCTGGATTATTTCAAGAATACAAAAACTGTATTTACTATACATAATTTGATATACCAGGGACTTTTCTCGAAAAAAGTTATGTCGGAGATAGGGATAAACAAGAAATTTTTTAACTGGAAGGGCCTTGAATTTTACGGTAAGCTCAGCCTGATCAAAGCAGGCCTGATTTATTCAGATGCCTTGACTACAGTCAGCCGAGGCTATGCCCGGGAGATTCTTACCTGGAAATTCGGCTGCGGGCTTGAAGGCTTGTTAAACATGAGAAAAGACAGGCTGTATGGGATTGTAAACGGCGTAGATTATAATCAATGGAACCCCAAGAAAGATAAGTTTTTAAAATTCAATTATGATAATAAAGATCTAGGCAGCAAGCTTAATTGCAAAAAAGATCTTTTAAAAAGCCTGGGCCTAGAAGTCGATCCGGCCAGGCCTTTGCTGGGCAATGTAAGCAGGCTTGTGCCTAATAAGGGTATTGATATAATTCTTGAGTCCTTGGATGATATAATAAAATTGAACTGCTGTCTTGTATTGCTTGGTTTAGGCAATGATGATGTTAACCGCAGACTGAAAGTTTTAGCTAAGGATTATCCCAAGAGGATAGCGGTTAAGGTCGGGTTCGACAATTCTCTTGCCCACAAGATCGAGGCTGGATGCGATATCTATCTTATGCCTTCGCGTTATGAACCCTGTGGACTAAATCAGTTATATAGTTTAAAATATGGTACAATACCTATTGTCGGTGCAGTCGGAGGCCTTGACGATACAATAATAGATTATCGCTATGACAAAAAAAAAGGAAACGGTTTTAAATTAAAGCCCGTAAATAAAAGAGAATTCCTGAGAGCCCTAAGGTATGCAGTTGAGATGTTTGCCGATAAGAAATCCTGGAACAAGATTGTATCTAGAGTTATGACCAGTGATTTTTCCTGGAAAAAATCAGCAAAAGAATATATAAAACTATACCGGGGCATACTAAGCAGCAGGTAGTTGTGTCTAGCATCTGGTACCTTGTATCTAGCAAATTATAATTTACCCTTTTTAAAACTAGATACTAGATACAAGTAACTAGATACTGATGAAAGGTACTAATAATGAGAGACGTATTATGTTTAGTATTAGGCGGAGGAAGGGGGCAGCGTTTATACCCGCTGACCAAGGACAGATCAAAGCCGGCAGTCCCTTTTGCCGGAAAGTTCAGGCTTGTAGATGTGCCCATAAGCAATTCTCTTAATTCTGAGTGTAACCATATTTATGTCCTTACTCAGTATAATTCCGAGTCTTTGAATAAGCATGTAAATAAGACTTACAAGCTTGATGCCTTTTCCCAGGGTTTTGTAGAGATTATGGCTGCTGAGCAGTCCATTGACAGTGCTGATTGGTTTCAGGGGAGCGCTGATGCCGTACGCAGGTGTCTCAAACATTTTAATTATCCGGGAATAAAGTATATACTAGTTCTTTCCGGTGATCAATTGTATAAGATGGATTTTCGCAAGCTCCTGTCATTACATCAGCAGAAAAAAGCTGAGATAACCATTGCCTGCAGTCCGGTAAAGGCAAGCGATGTAAAAGAATTCGGTATCATGTGTACGGATTCAACAGGCAGGATTAATAGCTTCGTGGAGAAACCTCAAACGGAAGATGAAGTAATACAGATGATGATTGAAAAAAACCATCAGCACTTCTATCTGGCAAATATGGGTATCTATCTTTTTAATAAGGAGACCTTAAGAGATATTTTGGTCAATAACCAAAAAACTGATTTTGGCCGGGAGGTTATACCTGATTCTTTTAACAGCAAGAAGACCTATGCTTATGTCCATGAGGGCTACTGGAGAGATATTGGAACAATCAAGTCATTCTATGAAGAAAACCTGTCCTTTACCGAACCGGTTCCTCCTCTTGATCTTTTCGATGAGGCCTGGCCTATTTTCACCCGTCCGCGCTACCTGCCCCCGGCTAAAATCGAGGACTGTTACTTGGATAGGGTTATGGTAGGAGACGGCTCCTTAATGCAAAAATGCTCGATAAAAAATTCAGTTATTGGTTTACGCAGCAGGATTTCGCCCGGAGCGGACATAAAAGATTCTATAATAATGGGCGGCGATTTTTACCAGTCCCTTGATAATATTGATTCAGACAGAAAAGCAGGGACCCCGCCCATAGGCATTGGCAGAAAGACTGTGATAAAAAAAGCTATCATTGATAAGAA
>JAFGHG010000120.1 GCA_016939345.1 Candidatus Omnitrophota bacterium | reverse complement strand
CATCAGGATAGATGACTCAAGGATAAGTGCTGATGCTAAAGGTAAAATAGCCAAGGCCAAGGTAAGCGTTAGAGCAGAAGAAGACATAGAAATAGATGATTCAAGAATCCAGGCTAAAGCTAAAGGTAAAATAGCCAAGGCACAAGTAAAACTTAAGGCAGAAGAAGACATCGAAATAGACGACAGTTCAATCAAAGCAGAGGCCAAGGGCAAATATGCCAAGGCTCAAGTCAAACTACAGGCAGATGACGACATCAAAGCATATGGCAGTAAATTAATAGCTAGGGCTAGAGGCAAAATAGCCAAGTCAGGCATAAGGTTTAATGCCGGCGATGATGTTAAGGTAAATAACAGCATAGTCGCTTCCAAAGCTAAAGGCAAGTTTGCCAGAGCAAAAACTGAGCTGGAAGCTGGAGATGATATTTATATGCAAAACAGCCTTGTGCTTTCCAAAGCAAGAGGCAGATTTGCCGCAGCAAGCACAAAACTGCAGGCAAAAGACAATATAGAGATCAATAGCAGTAAAGTAAAAGCAAGCGTTAACAGAGGAGTAGCTAATTTAGGGTTGATTGCCGGCCAGGATATAAGCTTAACAAACAGCACAGTAAAGTCAAAAGCCTATAAAGGATTAGCTTTGTCTTCTCTTGTTGCCGGAAACGACATCAGCATCGACCAGGATAGCAAGGTCACAGCTAAAACTGATAAAGGGTTGTCACTGATCTTAGCTTTAGCCGGCGGCAAAATAGACTCTCGCGGTAATATTTTGGCTTTAAGCGTAAACGGATACGCCTTAGCTGCCTTGATTGCCATGGGAGATGTTTATTTGGCCAACCTTTTGTCAAAAGGAGGCCAGGCAAATGATCTTGTGGCCCTTATTGAAAATATAGCAGCCAACCAGGGTTTTCCTCTGGATATAGCTGTTCAATACACCTATAGCAGCGGTGCTTTGATCGGTTCTGTTTCAGGCAATATTAGCTTAGGTAATATTGCTTCTGATCTGGTTCTGGTAGCTGCTCTCGGTGGTTCAATATTTGATGCTGCTGACCTGCTTGTTGCCCACAGCATTAAAGCTCACTATTTAGGAATGCTTGCCAGGCATAACATCGGAGACCTGGAAAAAGGAGCTCCTTTAAATACTGATGTCGATATTATTAGCGCATATTCATGGGATGAAGGTAATATTTTTATCAATGAAGCCAATGATATTGAATTAGGGCTTTACCTGCCCTTATATGATGCTAGTTCTGCCCAGATTGCTGCTTTAGGAGCATCAGTGGCAGCTAATAAGGGGATAATCCATATTACCAGCGAAGGTAATATGCTGGTCAACTCAGTTGTTTCTCCTCAGGGAGGAGTTTACTTAAGGTCTAATACAGGTTCTATTTTTGCCGGCCATGGCTGGTGTCCTGCTGGCTATTGCGGTAACCAGCCGCAACTAAGGCAGGCTTCAATCCAGGCAGCTTTAATCAACATGTTTTTAATGGACGGCTGGAGTCAGTATCAGGGGCCTGATTATTTTACTCCCATAGCAGTTTCCGAGAACATTTTAAACCTTATCAAAACCGGAAATTTCAGCGGAAGCCCTTACCTGGTTGACGGGCCTAATGTTATTGCCGGAAGCTATTCCTATTTTTCAACACCAAACGGCACAATAGGAGTAGGCACCCCCTTAGATCCGACCGGTGAGGCTAATCCCCTGGAAGTTTGTATTCAGGCTTTTCCTGAAAATGATTCCCGCTCTGCAGCGCCGGAGTTTACCTATCTTGGAACACCTTTCAGCCCTGTTGCCGGCTTGACACTTGAAATAGGAGGAACAAGCGCTGATAACGGAGAATTATTTGATAACGGCGACGGCTGGGGAGCGCTTGGAAGGAGCGGCGAAATATCAGGTATTGTCCGCTCACCTTATATGTCCGGGCCCGGAGTTGTTGATACTAGCTTAAGCCCGCTTAATCCTCCCGGAAGGATATTCTATAGCGAAGCATCAAGCGACTGCTGCAGGCCTTTGATCGGCGCCCAGTTAGCAGCCGGACGCTTCCAGATCTGGCCGCCGGTATTAAAACAGGATGTAAATGGCGGAGAGATCTTTTTGGCAAGCATTTTAAGGGATAACAGGATATATTATGAATACACATCCCAGTTTAGAATAACAACAGGAGACCCGATAACCGGAAACGACTATTATGCTTACCACCCTTTGACCCAGACCGATGATTCGGCATTTAATGACATCAGCCTTGATTTTAATGCCTATGAATTTATTGAGGAAAAGATAAATCTTAAAAAGAAATTAGCACCGTTCTTCGGCAGTGAAGAAGAACAAGAGGCCAAGCCTCTTTAAACAGTAAAATAAGCAAAGAGCCATAAAAACAGGAAGGCACAACCGCCTTCCTGTTTTTTTATTTTGAGTTAAAAGCGCAGAGATAGTATAATGAAATGAGGTCCAGACTTATGGAGTGAGCAAAGCGAACGAACATAAGTCTGATGACCGAATTTCACCCTTGACAATTTTCTTACGGAATCGAAGTATTTTTTCTATATCTTGGAATGTAAAGGTAAAATTAAATATTACGGGCATACGAATAATTTGTCAGAACGCCTTGTTCCCTAAATCATCTGCTCATTAAAGGAGGTAACGATGAAGAGATTAATTTTATTTATCCTTGTTTTATTATTCTTAACCACAGGCTGTGAGCTGTTCAGCAGGCAGAAGCCGGCGATATCTATTGGAAAAATCAAGATAAGCAAGCAGGAATTTGACGATGCTTTTGCCTCCTCGATATTTAGAAGCGGCGATATTGAAGCCAGGAAGCAGTTTTTAGAGAGGTTTATATCGCGCAAACTTATACTTCAGGAGGCAGAGCGCCTGGGCCTTGATAAAGACCCCCAGTTTCTAAAAGATATCCAGTTGTTCTGGGAACAGTCTTTGCTGAAGCTTGCCCTCTCAAAAAAGATAAAAGAGCTTTCTCTGGACACACAGGTCAGTGACGCCGAGGTTCGTAAGTATTACGATAACAATAAAGATATAGAGTTTATGGGCCAGGAAATAGCCCAGGTCTATGACCAGATAAAATGGTTGATTTTGAATGAAAAGCAGAGGGATGCCATAAAAGAATGGGCTGATTCTCTGCAGAAAGATACCGAGATAAAAATAGAATACGATTTGTTGGGTATCAAGTGAGTCTTATTTTTTCAATCCTAAGGCGAAGAAAAAATATTTAGACGAACTTGATCCTTGACAATTTTCCCAATTGGAAAAAATGTCAAGGGTTGAATTCCGACATATGATTTACGTTAATTTTATTGCGTAAACCATGTCGTTATTAAAGGAGGAATAATATGAGAGACATATTTAAGCGCCGCAATTACTTTATCGATAAAAAATTTCAGACTAAGTTTATAGTCAAGTTTTGCCTGATAGTAGTGGTCTCTTCGGCCTTGATAGTAGGCGGAATACTTTATCTTTCCCAGAACTCCAATACTGTTGCCATTGAAAACACCAAGGTAGTGGTGAAAAGGACTTCTGATTTTATTTTACCCATAGTAATAATCACCCTGGCTGCAGTCTCTCTTCTTTCTGGGATTACAGTTTTTATCCTGACCCTGCTTATTTCGCATAAGATATCCGGGCCGCTTTTTCGGCTTCAGCGCGAAATAACTTCTCTGGCCAGCGGAGACTTCCGCAGAAATTTCCGCATCCGCGGGGATGATCAGCTGCAGGAGCTTTCCCGGTCTTTGGATGATATGTGTAAGTCATTGAGAAACAGTAATTTAGAAATAAGGGATAATTATGCATCTCTAAAAAGATTTCTGGAAAATAAGGACTATTGCATAGGCAAAAAAGACGCTGAAGAATTTCTCTTTCTTGTTGATAAATTGCAGAGTGACCTTGATAATTTTAAATTTTAATGATTAAAAAGCTGTCAACTTTAGTTTTGCTGATTTTGATTTTTCTACTGCCTTTGGCCTTTTCTCAGGAAAAAGAAATGGTCTTTGTGGGAGAGGGCAAGTATTTTACTGTTTATTGCTCGAGCAGTGTTGACCTGGCTTCGGTCTTGAATAAGCTTAAATTCACATATTTAGGCAGCGTTGATGATTATCTTTCCGATAACAGATCAAATATCCGTTCGGCTTTAGTCGGAGCCATAGACGACCTTTATCTTGAAGTCTCCGATATTTTGGACATACATATTTACAGCTACCACGGAAATCTTAGATTTTTCCCCGACCAGGCTTCTGTGAGCTCTGTTTTCTCGTCTTACCTTGGAGCTGGTTTTCCCGAGAGGTCTTTTTATCTTCATCCTAAAAATACCATATACATATCTGCCCAGGATGTTACACTCGGCATGCTAGGCCATGAAATAGCTCATGCTGTTATATCACACTATTTTGTTGTTCCGCCGCCGGCCAAAGTCCAGGAAGTCTTATGCGGATATGTTGAATATACCTTACTGAAAAAATCCAATTAAATATGATTACCCTGTTTATAGGTAACGGTTACGATGCCCGTTTCGTAGTTCGGTGACGTAATT
>JAFGHG010000119.1 GCA_016939345.1 Candidatus Omnitrophota bacterium | reverse complement strand
TCTGCCTGACGCCATACTGTCTCAGACTGAGGCTCTACCCCTCCAACTCCGCAAAAGATGACAACTACTCCGTCAAGGACTTTCAAAGAACGCTCAACTTCCACTGTAAAATCTATGTGGCCAGGAGTATCGATTATATTTATCTGCTTATCTTTCCAAGTGCAATAAGTAGCGGCGCTGGTAATAGTTATTCCTCTTTCTTTTTCCTGCGTCATCCAATCGGTTATGGTTGTGCCTTCGTGGACTTCGCCTATCTTGTAAGTCTTGCCTGTATAGAACAGGATCCTTTCAGTAGTCGTAGTCTTACCTGCATCAATATGGGCTATAAATCCAATATTGCGTATAGCTTCTAAACCTGTTTTGTTTACCATGGTCTTCAAACTATTCACTTTTGTTTAATAACGGAAATGAGCAAATGCCCGGTTTGCTTCAGCCATCTTATGAGTATCTTCGCGCTTCTTGATTGCTGCACCCTCGTTCTTATATGCAGAAATTATCTCTTCGGCAATCTTATTTTTCATCGGCTTGCCTTTTTTCTTCAAGGCAAAATCTTTAATCCAACGCAAAGCTGTCGCCATTCCCTTCTCTTTTGTGACCTCTAAAGGGACCTGGTATGTAGCTCCTCCGATCCTTCTGGGTTTGACTGCCATACGTGGACGGATATTGTCCAAGGCTGTAAAAAAAGTCTTTACAGGGTCATCTTTTACTTTCTCGGCAATAACATCGAAAGCGCCGTAGACTATTCTCTGAGCAGTGCTCTTTTTGCCGTCGCGCATGATAATATTTATAAATTGTCCTATGACCGGCGAATCATATTTTGGATCTGTGAGTATATCCCTTTTAGGAGCTCTTCTTCTTCTCATATTGCTATTTTCTCCTTAACCTTTGGGCCTCTTGGCTCCATATTTGGATCTGGATCTTTTTCTGTTCTGCACTCCCTGACAATCAAGAGTGCCTCTTACTATATGATAACGCACTCCCGGCAAATCCTTGACTCTCCCGCCTCTGACGAGGACTATAGAGTGTTCCTGCAGATTATGCCCTTCACCGGGGATATATGCAGTTACTTCTTCTCTGTTAGTCAATCGGACCCTGGCGATCTTACGAAGGGCTGAGTTAGGCTTCTTAGGCGTCATTGTTTTCACCTGCACACAAACACCGCGCCTCTGAGGACAGCGGGTAAGGGCCGGGGATTTACCTTTTTTCTTCTTATCTACTCTTGACTTTCGTATCAACTGCATTATTGTAGGCATTTTCTTGCTCCGTTCTTTAAGCTGATTTATTCTTTTTTAGCGACTTCTATGTCTCTATACTCTTTTAAACCGGTTCCGGCAGGTATGAGATGACCGACTATTACATTCTCTTTTAAGCCCTGAAGCCTGTCTACTTTGCCTGCTGTGGCAGCATCAGCAAGTATCCTGGTAGTTTCCTGGAAGCTGGCTGCTGAAATAAAACTTTTAGTACTCAAAGAGGCTTTGGTTATACCCAGCAAAAGGGGAGAAGCTGTTGCAGGCTTGCCTCCTTTTTTGATTATCCTTTCATTTTCTCTGCGAAAATCCCATTTATCAATAGCTTCACCGGGCAAAAATTCACTGTCACCGGGATCTCCGATCTTAACTTTTTTGAGCATTTCTCTGATAATAACCTCAATATGCTTATCATTTATTCTTACTCCCTGCAGACGGTAGATTTCCTGTATCTCGTTAACCAGGTGCTCCTGCAATACCTTATCACCGCAGACCCTTAAAATATCCTGCAATACTATCGGGCCCTCGATTAACTGCTGCCCGGCTGCTACTTCGTCGCCGCGGTAAACAATCGGATGGGCTCCTGCAGGGATAACATACTCTCGTTTCATTCCTGTAGGGCTTCTCACTATGATCTTTCTCTCTCCTTTTTCCTCTGCAAATTCAATGAAGCCGTCTATTTCGCTGATTACAGCTGGATTCTTTGGGCGCCTAGCCTCAAATAATTCAGCCACCCTGGGTAATCCACCTGTTATATCTCTAGTCTTTGCCACCAGCCTCGGGGTCTTAGCAATAACATCTCCTGCTTCGATTAAATCACCTTCTTCAACCATTATATGAGCACCGGTAGGAAGAGGATAAAACCCTAAAACATCTTCTTTGTCAGAGAGAATAAGGATTTGAGGGTGATAGTCGCCTTTGAATTCAACAACTACTCTTTCTTTCCTTCCGGTAGTAATATTCATCTCCTCCTGTATAGTGATCTTATTGATGATATCCTCATATTTGACCTTACCAGTTACTTCAGCTAAAATCGGAGATGAATAAGGGTCCCAGCGGACAAAAACCTTATCTTTTTCTAACTCCTCACCGTCAGGAACAAGCAAGGCAGCTCCTTGCGGAACAGGGTTGCGCTGCAACTCTATACCCCGGACATCGTTAACGCTGATCATGCCGTTTCTATTAAGAACAACGAAATACTTTCCTTTATTAGCTACTTTTAAATTGTGATATCTTACGGTGCCTTTTTCACGAGCCTTGATAAAGGCTCTTTCGGCGACTCTGGAAGCTGTTCCTCCAATATGAAAAGTTCTCATAGTAAGCTGTGTGCCGGGCTCACCGATTGACTGGGCTGCGATAACTCCTGCTGCTGTACCGATCTCAACCAGTTTGCCGGTAGCTAAATTCCTGCCATAACATTTAACACACACTCCTCTCTCTGACTCACAAGTTAAAACACTGCGTATCCTTATTTTCTCAAGCCCAAGCCTCTCTATCTTATCAGCCTTTTCACCTGTAATAACATCTCCGGTTTTAATTATCATCTCATCGCTGACTATATCCACTACATTATCCAAAGCCACTCTTCCGGCAATCCTTTCTTTTAAAGAAACAACCACTTCTTCGCCCTCGACAATCTCAGAAACTGTAATACCATTAACTGTTTGACAATCTTCTTCGACGACGATGACTTCCTGGGCAACATCGACTAGCCTGCGGGTCAAATATCCGGCATCAGCAGTTTTAAGAGCTGTGTCTGCCAGCCCTTTTCTCGCACCGTGGGTAGAAATGAAATATTCCAGCACAGTCAGGCCCTCTTTGAAATTAGAAGTTATAGGTGTCTCGATAATTTCTCCGCTGGGCTTAGCCATCAAGCCTCTCATTCCGGCTAGCTGGCGGACCTGAGGCTTTGAGCCTCTGGCGCCTGAATCAGCCATCATGAACACCGGATTAAAACGGCTCATATTGCTGAAAACAAGATCGGAAACCCGGTCATTGGTCCTAGTCCAAACGTCGATTATTTTATTGTGGCGTTCTCGTTCAGTGATTATTCCCCGCCTGTATTGATCTTCGACTTTCGCCAGTTCAGAATTGGCCTCATCTATACACTCTTGCTTTTGTTCAGGTATTTCAAGATCATCAACGCTGATACTAATACCACCAAGGGTTGCATATTCAAAACCAAGGTCTTTGATATCATCCAAAAGTTTTATAACCATGCTATGGCCAAAATTCTTATAACACTCACTTATGATAGCCGAAACTTGTTTCTTGCCCAGAGATTCGTTGACGTATCTGAAATTTTCAGGAAGTATCTGGTTAAAAATAACTCTGCCGGTTGTAGTTTCAATAATCTTTCTTTGACCGGAGATTTTAATCCTTAATTTGATCTTTGCCTGAAGATCAATCTCTTCATCCTGGTATGCTGTCAATACTTCCTGGGCATCAGAAAATAAAATCCCTTCTCCTTTAGCTTTGTCTTTTTCTAAAGTTAAGAAACGAAGACCTATTATCATATCTTGGCTGGGTGCTATTACCGGCCTGCCATCCGAAGGAGAAAATATATTGTTAACCGAGAGCATTATTATTTTAGCTTCGGCCTGAGCCTCTAAAGATAGCGGCAGATGAACTGCCATCTGGTCGCCGTCAAAATCAGCATTAAAAGCCGCACATACCAATGGATGTAGCTTTATGGCTTTTCCTTCAACTAATATAGGATAAAAAGCCTGGATGCTTAACCTGTGCAGGGTAGGGGCGCGGTTCAGCAAAACAGGGTGGCCTCTTATAACATCTTCAAGAATATCCCAAACCTCAACCCTTGCTCTTTCAACCATGCGCCTGGCGCCTTTTATTGTATGGACAAAGCCTTTTTCTCTAAGTTTCTTTATAATAAAAGGCTCGACCAATTCCAGAGCCATTTGTTTAGGTATCCCGCATTGATAAAGCTTTAGTTCAGGGCCGACAACAATAACACTTCTTCCTGAATAATCAACTCTTTTGCCTAAAAGATTTTGTCTGAAACGGCCCTGCTTGCCTTTGAGCATATCAGAAAGGCTTTTTAATGGCCTGTTCTGGGGTCCTACAACCGGCCGACCATGGCGGCCGTTTTCGATTACGGCATCAACTGCCTCCTGCAACATCCTCTTTTCATTTCTTATGATTATATCAGGGGCTCCTAAGGCAATAAGCTTTTTCAAACGGTTATTTCTGTTTATAACCCGGCGGTATAGGTCGTTAAGGTCTGAAGAGGCAAATCTGCCGCCTTCTAATGGAACAAGGGGTCTTAAATCCGGTGGAATAATCGGTAGGGCATCAAGCACCATCCATTGAGCTTCATTTCCTGAACGGCGTATATCCTCTACTATTTTTAAACGTTTCAAAAGACGGGCATTTGCGCTTACTTTTCCTTTTTCAAGATTTTTTCTTATAAATTTGCTGATTTTCACCAGATCAATCTCTTCCAAAAGATCTTTTACGGCTCCGGCTCCAATGCTTGCTTTAAAATCTGAACCAAATTCTTCAACGGCCTTACGGTAATCTTCTTCTCTTAGCAGCTGCATTTTTTTAAAAGATGATGGCCCGGGATCGATAACTATATACTCTTCGTAATATATGACTTTTTCGAGCTGCTTAATGCTTAAATCCAAAATTGCGCCTATCCTTGAAGGCAAAACCTTAAAAAACCAAATATGCGTAACCGGAGCTGCCAGATCGATATGACCCATACGCTGTCTTCGAACAGAAGAATGAAGGACTTCTACGCCGCAGCGATCACATTTTGTGCCTTTGAACTTTATGCCTTTTAACTTTCCGCAATGGCATTCCCAGTCTTTAGCCGGGCCGAAGATGCGCTCACAGAATAGGCCGTCTTTTTCTGGTTTAAGTGTACGGTAATTTAAGGTCTCGGCTTTTTTAACTTCGCCAGAGGACCAGCTTCGGATGACTTCCGGTGACGCCAATCGGATACTTATTCGATCAAAAAAGGCACCTTCTTCAATCATATATTCTCCTATTTATTCTCTTTCTCCTTCTCAGCCCTTACATCCAAACAAAGCCCCTGCAACTCCTTTACTAAAACGTTGAATGACTCAGGAACTGAAGGATAAAATTTTTGCTCTCCCCTGACTATCGCTTCATAGATTCTGGTCCTTCCTTCTACATCATCACTTTTTACAGTAAGCATCTCCTGCAAAGTAAAAGCTGCTCCATATGCTTCCAAAGCCCAGACTTCCATTTCGCCAAAACGCTGACCGCCAAACTGGGCTTTACCGCCTAAAGGCTGCTGGGTTATCAAAGAATAAGGCCCTATAGCTCTGGCATGGATTTTATCATCTATCATGTGGACCAACTTCATTATGTACATGTATCCCACACCGGCTTTCTGGGCAAAAGGCTTTCCGGTAAATCCATCATAAAGGGTTACTTTTCCATCCTCCGGTAACTCTGCCTGCCTAAGCAAGGCTTTAATGTCAAACTCCTTAGCTCCGTCAAATACCGGAGAAACAATGCGTAAACCCAATTTTTTTGCTGCCCAGCCAAGGTGCATCTCAAGAAGCTGGCCTACATTCATCCTCGAAGGAACTCCCAGAGGATTAAGAATAATATCGACTGTCGATCCGTCCTCAAGGAAAGGCATGTCTTCCTCGGGGAGTATTTTTGATATTACCCCCTTATTGCCGTGGCGGCCGGAAAGTTTATCGCCGGCTGATATTTTTCTTTTCATAGCCACAAAGACGACAACCCGTTTGAGAACTCCTGCTTTTAATTCATCGCCTTTTTTGATCTTTGCCAGTTCAAGCTCCTTTTCTATTGCAAGCTCGCTCAAACGTTCATCGTATATTGAACGTATCGCTCTAAGCTCTTCATTTTCCTCAAAATCAGCTGTTGTTATTTTCTTGCTGCTTTTTCCCATTATCGCGCTTAGACGCCTCATCTTTTCGCCCTCAAGCAGCTCCCTTTCTTCATCGTAGTACTGCTCTACTTCTTTGACTCTGCGCAGTTCTTCTGTTTTTTCTTTCTTAGAGCGGCGGCCCTTATCTTTTCTCTGAAAAATCTCTACATTAATAACTACTCCATTGACACCAGGAGGAACCCGCAAAGAAGTATCTTTTACATCGGCTGCCTTTTCTCCAAAAATAGCCCTTAAAAGTCTTTCTTCTGGAGAAAGCTCTTTTTCGGTCTTAGGAGTGACTCTGCCCACAAGGATATCATCAGGAGAAACTTCCGCGCCTATCCTGATTATTCCTCCTTCGTCCAGATTGCTCAAAGCTTCTTCGCTTACATTGGGAATATCTCTGGTAACCTCTTCATTGCCTAACCTTGTTTCGCGGGCTTCAATCTCAAACTTTTCAATATGCAAAGAAGTAAGGGTATCATCTTTGACTAATCTCTCGTTGATAATTATTGCATCTTCAAAGTTATAGCCTCTCCAGGGTAAAAAGGCTACCAAAAGGTTGGTGCCTAAAGCCAGCTCTCCTGCCCGTGTAGCCATACCATCAGCCAGTATTGTGCCTTTTTTTATCTCTTCGCCTTTTTTAACTAAAGGCCTCTGGTTAACGCAGGTATCAGCATTGGAACGCTCAAACTTTTTTAGTTTATAAACATAATTATCAATCTTGACGCTTGATCCGTCTACTTCAGTAACTTTTCCTGTTTCGCTGCTGACAAGCATAACTCCGCTGTCTCTGGCAACTTTTTCTTCAATGCCTGTTCCTACTAAAGGCTCCTGGGGGAATAAAAGCGGCACTGATTGACGCTGCATGTTAGAGCCCATAAGCGCACGGTTGGCATCATCGTGCTCCAAGAAAGGAATAAGAGATGCCGAAACCGAGATTATCTGCTGGGGAGATACGTCCATATATTCAAGATTTTTGGGTTTTACCTTAGGGAATTTACCTTTATAACGGGCGTATATCTCTTTGTCTTTTATATTTCCGCTGTCATCCATGTTTTGGGTAACTTGGCCGATAATCCTGTTTTCTTCTTCATCGCCCATCAAATACTCTATCTTCTCAAGCACTTGTCCAGATTCTACTTTTTTGTAAGGAGTGGTCAGAAAACCCAGGGAATTTATCCGGGCATAAGTGGTAAGCGATGATAATAGTCCGATATTAGCTCCTTCGGGTGTTTCAATAGGGCATATTTTGCCGTAGTGAGTAGGGTGTACATCCCTGACTTCGAATCCTGCTCTTTCGCGGGAAAGACCGCCGGGACCCATTGCAGACAATCTTCTTTTATGTGTTATTTCTGCTAAAGGATTTGTCTGGTCCATGAATTGAGAAAGGGGTGAACGGCCGAAGAAGTCCTGGATCTGTGTTGAAAATGCCCTGGAATTAATTAGGTGCTGGATTGAAAAATCATTGGAAGAAATCAAGGAATACCTCTCCATAAATGTTCTTTCTACGCGCAGAAGTCCTATCCTTACTTGATGCTGAAGAAGCTCTCCTATAAGCTTTACCCTTCTATTGGCCAGATGGTCGATATCATCTATTTCTCTGGCTCCGGTTTTGATATGAAATAAAGCCTTAATTATCTCTACCACAGTCTCGATGTCCAAAACTCTATTGTTAAGGCTTAAATCTATGTTGAGCTTCTTATTCATCAAATATCTTCCGACCCGGCCTAAATCATATCTGCGGGGATCTAAGAACATCCTTCTGAAAACTTCTTTTGCTGCCTCAAGAGTTATCGGCTCTGTAGGTCTCATCTTTTTATAAAAATCTAAATAAGCTTCCTCGGTGTTTGTGGCCAAATCTTTTTTTAC
>JAFGHG010000118.1 GCA_016939345.1 Candidatus Omnitrophota bacterium | reverse complement strand
TTCTATGTTTTTAATATGCAGAGTTCATTCAGCATACCAAAGTTAAATAAGCATATTTCTGGCTTTGAAGCCAGAATAAAAGAAGAAACAGCTCTTTCTTCTTCCTGGTCAGTTATTGTTTTTAACCAGGAATCAGCACCCAAGCTGTTTAAAACTATATTAAATATTTATTTATATATGTGGACCAATATAAGCCGAGAATTCAATGATGACCTTAAGGCCATTGAAAAAGCTGTTTTTAGTCCCAGATCTAAGGTCTTTGAGCCGGGAAAGATGTTTCCTAGACAGCTGGAATTGAGCAGATTCCAGGATTTTTCCCGCATAGGTTTTATCCTTTCAGCTGTATTTAAAGAGACAGTCTGGGGCTGGGAAGTAAAGTCAAAACCGGGCCGCTTTTTTTCGGGAAAAGACTATATTTCTCTTAGTCTTTTTAAGGCTCCAGCCGGGGTAAAAAAATATTTCAATAGGGGTTGCTATAAAATTGCTAAAAGGGCTGTTTATATAAGCTGAAAAAGCCTTTAAAATAAGGCTTTTTCCCTTTGAGAAAGCGTTTTCATAAATCAATAAACTTTAGATTTTGAGCTTGATTTTTTTAGACCAGTTATGGTATATTTGTATGGTACGTAGGGAGGCAACGAAAAGGGCTATTCTGCCTTTGTAGGCAGAATTAGCAAAGCCACGGGTCCTAAGACAGACAATTCGATTCATTCCTCCTATTACCGTATTGTATATTCGCGGCAATAGGGCGTATTAATTGGATAACCGGGCTGCCGAAAGTCTCTAACAGAGAAAAGGCAGCCCGGTTTCTTATTTTAGGGGCAAAAATATGAAAAAATACATAAAAAATATTAAGAAAAAGATGAAAAAAGCCCAATCGATAATCGAGTATCTT
This sequence comes from Candidatus Omnitrophota bacterium, assembly GCA_016939345.1. GTDB lineage: Bacteria > Omnitrophota > Gorgyraeia > Duberdicusellales > 4484-171 > JAFGHG01. The sequence continues at coordinate 10,368 of JAFGHG010000118.1, read as the reverse complement.
GGTGTGGCAACTGTTTTTACTGCAGCCGGCATATTATTTTTTACTGCTGCCAATAGAGATATTATTATCTATCACGCCGGCTTGCACGGTGAAGTCCAGCCCAATTCCTTGATTGGCAATATCCTTGGGCCTAATAATAATGAGCCGTGGCCCGATACTCCCGAATGGAGTCCTAATGCTGCACCGGTAGAGATCGAGCTTGAAGATCCAGGTTATTGTTACCAATTGACCAATGGCAAATGTACAGACGGAAGAGGTACACAAGGCCAGGAGGCTGAATAAGGATAAATAAAGGATTATTATGGCAATACTGCAAAAAATAAGAAGATCAAAAGCCCAGAGCATATTGGAATATACAGCCTTAATAGTTGTCGCTTCAGTAGCAGTCGGCTATATGGTCCTATATGTTCAGAGAGCTGTTAATGTACGCATGAGGCACCTGCGCCAGGAATTGAATGAGAGCCAGAGGTGATATATGAAAAAGCTTAATAATAAAACCAATAAAGCCCAGAGCATCATGGAATACCTGACTGTTTTAACAGCTATAGTGGTAGTTATCATAGCCCATACTTTTGCTCATTTTGGCAATATCCGCCCCGGTCAGATGATACCGGATCAGGCTGGATCTGATCCTTTGGCAGTTAACAGGGCCTTAAGGAATTTACATCAGGATTTGAATCAGACAATACATCAGGATTATAGCGGAGAGACCCCTGATTTACAGGAAACAGAACAGGATTGGTATGATGAAAACCCCATACCAATGCAATAAGGAGCAATAAAGATGAGAAAAACAAAAGCCCAGACCTATATGGATTACACTTTATTGATCCTTATGATTTCCGTTGCTTTAGCAGCTATGGCAAGCTACATGTATCAGTCAATACATGCCAGGGTTCATCATCTAAAGCGCGATTTAACAGACCCGGTAAACGGGATACGGTAAGGAGTTTAAGGAGAATCAATATGTTAATAAGAGCCCAGAGCACCTTGGAATATATAGTGATCTTGACTGCGGTAGTTTTGGCGACTTTAGCTTCCCGCGGGCTTTTTTTTGATGCTATAAACAGGATGTTTGATGAGTGTTCAACGCTTATCGAGGAAAAGCCTTTTCCTTAATGTAAGGCTGTATAAGAGGGCAAAATATAAGGAGGTGAATTAACATGGTAAGAAAAGCGCAGAGTATTTTGGAGTATATAATTGTCCTTTCGGCAATTATAGCGGCAGTGATCTTAGCAGCAAGAGGCCCTGTAACCAACGCTGTCAACAAAATGTTCGATGATTCTACCACTTTGATGGAAGAGAGGACTACCAGCTTTGTAACTAATGCCGGCACCAGCGCAGCAATGAGAGAATCTTTCTAAGGCAGTAGGCTAGAAAGACTATTGAAAATTATATTATTTAAGATGTGACCTAGAAGGAGGTGTTAAAAATGTTAATCAAGCTAAAAAAAGCACAGGCAACAGCTGAATATGCAATCCTTTTTGCATTGGTTGTTGCTGCGGTAATGGGTGTTCAGAACTACGTTAAAAGGTCCCTTCAGGCAAGAATTTACGATGCAGCTAATGATTTTATAGACGCAACCGGAGGCACAACCCTGCAATGGCACGGCATCCAGACTGATAAGGTTACAACCGATCAGGTACAAACCAAAGAGTTTATAGAAGATTACGACAACCCGGAAGAGCCGTTCAGCTATGACACTAAGAGTAGTTCAGATTATCGTTCAGTAACCATTGAATAATATACCTTGATTTTGCGGGTATATTTTAGAAGGAGGTGTAACAGTGTTAATCAAGATATCAAAAGCACAGAGTACCCTAGAATATGTACTGCTGCTTGCAGTAGTAGTCGGCTCTCTGCTTTATATGCAGAACTATTTAAAAAGAAGCATGCAGGGCAGATTTCAGAAAATCGGCGATCAAATCAGCGATCAGTATTCACCGGGAGTAACATTCAGAAATGTCAGTTCAATTGCAACAGCCGCTCAAGTTCAGGAATTGGAGACAAGAGGTGTTGACAGCCTGTCTACCACAACTACAACCGGCGGCCACAGAGAGCAGAATGAATTGAGACGCCTTGAGCCATTAGAAGAAGAGAAATGGCCTCAATAATCGCTGATTTAGAATAATCAGCCGGATAAGGGGGTTATATTGGCTAAATTATTAACAACAAGAACGAGGCATACTGCATACAGGATGGCAGTTACCACCATTGACTATGCTTTTTTGATCACGCTGCTGATTGGTTTCTTCCTTTATATGCAGAACTATCTTAAAAGAAGCACCCAGGGAAAACTGCAGGCTATAGGAGATCAGATTTCAGGCGCACCAAAGGGAGACCAGGTTCCAAACCAGTATGCTATTGGGCTTACAAACGGCCACGACAGCCACTCTTATGATAACTTTTACATTCAAGTTCGAACAGCCGGGATAAACAACCCTACCAGGATAACAGCTAGCTGGGGTTCAGCCGACGGCCGAATCATAAGGCATATAAGGCCTTTACAGGAGACCTGGCCTTGATCAATCAAGAGAGAATTAAGTTATGAAAAAACAATCAACAACCGGGCGTATAAAAAATAAAAGAGCACAGACTTTTATTGAATACGCCCTTGTTATTGCAATCACTGTGGGAGTTCTTCTCTTTATGCATAACTACTTAAACAGGAGTTTACAGGGAAGGCTTAAGGATTCCATTGACCGGGCTAACCGCAGCGGAGACTATACAACCAGCGCTGGTCACGGACACTTATCTAAGATAGCTGATAGCGTTATTTGGGAAAACAACCGGGGTCATCAGGTAACCTGGCGCCAGACCTGGCATAATGAGAATTTCTCGATTGATTCAGCAGCTGAACTGCCCTTTAGGCCCAGAACCCCTTGTCAGGGAGATGAGTGTATATTGGGTAATAATTTAGCAAATGAATTAGCAGCCAGTGCTTTGGGCGAGGCAGCCTTAGCAGCTTCAGAAGGCCGCCAGGGCCCTTTTGGTGCACAGGGTATGGCTGTTGGAATGAGTGAAGAAGATGCGCAATATTATCAGGATTTGGTTGACAGGAGAATGGAAAATATTACTCAGGATTTAGAAAATCAGGCTCAGAATTTCGAGCCGGATTTAATCGCTTATTAAGGAAGGTGTTAAAGCAAAAGTATGTTGATGAAAAAAGCCAATGCGATAATTGAATATGCCGTAGTCCTGCTTATAGTGGTAACTTTTTTGATGGGCATAAATACTTTTTTGCGCCGGCACATAGAAGCAAGGGTAAAAGACGAGAGCGACAGGACTCTTGGCCATGCTATAGGCTTAGAATGGCCTGAGCAGCTTTATATTGTCGGCGGTTCATCAGGAGAATTTGACAGATATGATGAGGCAGGAGGTGCTGTAAGCAGAAGTTCGCGCAATCAAGACTGGTCACTGACTTATAGCCAGCCCATTGGCCAGAGGATAATGAAGCATAAGCGGGCTTCAATGCACACTCAGGATGCGGCTAAGTCACCGCCAACCCCTAATTACCCGCAACTTGAGCATGAAGATTGGTATGATAAAGGTTGGCCTAAGCCTGATTAATTTTTTTTTGGTGAAATATGTTGATTAATTATAAAAGAAAAGCACAAGCCTTGGTGGAAATAGGGATTCTGGGTACAGTGGTGCTTTTGACTTTGGGCGCAATGTGTCTTTTTATTGCCCGGATGAATGTAGATCAGTATATACTTATGGAATCTTTTAGAAGAGCCTTAAAGAAATCTCATGATGAGAATAAATGTATTGGCTATGGCATGTGGGATGACAGAAGGATGGTTGATATACAACAGCCGATAATCGGCAATAAAAACACCCATAGCGGTGCTGGTTTTGCTATGTGGGCAATTGGCGATGTTACCGGTTCAGGAGAAAGTCCTGAAGATGCGCTTTATGTAGCCATAAATTCTCCTCCGGCAGCCATGTTTTTTAATGAATACCAGGTCCAGGGCGGAAGCGGAGGTATAAAAACCGATTATTTGACTTTTACCCTTGAGACATTAGAGGTGTCAACCAGCGGGCATGCTACTTCAAGTGTCCGGGCCTCAGGCGTGGGAGAGACCATGCATTATGAAATAGGCGACAGTAATCATGTATACCAAGGAAGAGGCTACGGCGGGGCAAGAGCCTTAGGAGCAACAAACTGATGTTAATTAGATTAAAAAATAAAATCAAGTCTCAGGCGACAATGGAAGGGGTAGTAGCCCTGGCAGCAGGTTCATTACTGCTGGGCCTTGCTTTTTATATCTGGGGCTGGGGTAATGCCCAGATACCGATAAGGCAGATGACTTTTACTGGTTCAAGAATAATGGCTGGACAACCTGCCCGTTCAGTAAGCGAAAGCGGCGCAAGCGGGGGCAATAAATATATTGTCTGGCCCACATATTACCGTGCACCTCTTCCTTAAAGCGGCTTTGCTTATTTGACTTAATTTTATTTCGGATTTAATGTAGTATTAGGGGGCGTGGTGTTGCCCCTTTTTTTATGCATAATTTTTTATTAACGCGAATTCTTGTCTATTAGTGTTTAAAAAGGAGTTAATGAGCCTAAGATAAGTGATATAATATTAAGATATTATGAGCAACTATAAAAAAATTTTCCGCAAATCCCAGCTTACAGTTTTCTTTATCGCTATTATCGCCACACTCTTGATTATCACCATGGTAACAATCAATATCGGAAAAATCGCCAAAGACAAGACTTATACTGAAAATTCTTCAGATGCCGGAGCAATAGCCGGAGCATCGGTCTGCGCATATGCCTTTAACTATGTGGCTGAGGCCAATGAAGATGACCAGGACAACCGCATGGAAGATAACTATAATGATTTTCAGGATGCTGTTTCAGGTGGAAGAGATGCTCCTACAGGGGTTCCAGAGAGGCAGGGCCCGTATTTTCGTAACGGTTATCAGCAAATTGAGGATTCATGGGATTGGATAGAGGCTACACAATGGGATACCTATTGTTGCTCAGGCATCTGTGATGCTGATTTTGATATTTTCTGGGCTGTATGGGAAGCTAATAATTTTATTCTGCAGATGCAAGCTTTAAAACAAGTTATTAAAGATTATGCTGATACTCAGGATAAGTTTTACCGGGAAATCAGAGAAACCGTCCATGATGATGCCGCCGGCCAGAGTGATTTATATAACAATGCCCTTTCCATGTGCTATCGCTATAATCTTTATAACAGCGGTATGCCGGTTAAAATGGGCGAAGATGCTAAAGAGTTTTATGAGTGGGCTGATTCTTTAACCCCTGGTCGTGTAAGCAATTGCAGCCCAGAGACATATAACTGGACTGATGCCGCAGCCAGGACCCATACCGTTACAGCAACTTGCTGTATAAATCCCATTCATACATATCAAGTTTATCTTACCCAGATACCTGAACGTTCAGAAATTGATAATCTCTTAGATCAGGCCATTGAAATGGCAGAAAGTGCAATTCAATGGATGTTCGATGCTTCAGATACATATGCAGCGGGTTGTCCATTTTGTCCTTGTTTTCCAGGACTATGTGAGCCCTTTGATTGGGGGGGCGATTGGATGATGCAATTTGCCGGAGAAGACCTGGAAGAGGCTTATAATTTGGCTGAACAGGCAGAGCAAGGCTTAAAGCTGGGAAGCCCTGAAACAAGTAACAGTAAAACAAGTTTACAAAGTAAAATTATTGCTTATATTCAGGATATAACTCATTCAAGGACTCTTACCTCAAGCCAATTCCAGTTTCATATGGGCGGAGTGGTTAAAGGTCCAAGGCTTGATTTAGACACCCCGACATTTTATCCGCCTACTCAAAGCGGAGCAACATCATCTTTTGCCGGAGGAAGTATACATCCCCAGCGGGCATCTCATGAAGCAAGGCTTATTTTAGCTCATTAAGAGATTAGGGGAAGAAGTCGTGAAAACAATAAAAATAGGCTTAATAGTAATTATTCTGATATCTTTGCTTTATCCCAATGCCTGGGCTCAGCTTTTCGGTTTCCCCAGGCCCCACGATACGAAACTTATTTCAGAAAGTAAAGGTAAAACGGATACGATAAGCACCACTCGTTATTACTACAGCTCAAAGCTCAAAAAAGATCAAATAGTGAATTTTTATCAAGATATTTTCGCTAGAAAGGGATTAAATGAATTTAATTATTCTAATGAGCAATTTGGTGCTAAGGAATATCTTTTAAGTATAAAATCGACATCTTGTTTATCAGATAGTTCTTGTTCGCAGGGGTCACAAAATGAATTCAGGAGAAAAATTGAGGAGTTAAAGGCCAACAGGCCAGAAATAGAGAATGATAGATTTGAGTCTAGATTAGCTAAGGTACGCGATTCAAAGCAAAGAAGATATTTATTTAGAAATAAAGAAACTGGAGAATCAGCCTTGTTGGTGTTTAACAGTCTTTATGGTGGTGAAATTTACTTCTCTATAGCCATAAGAGAAAGAATAAAGAAGATAACAGTTTTTCCTATAGAGCGTTTTCAAAGGCCTCAAGAATTAGATTTTATGCCAATATACCCAAATGCAACTGAGTTTAAATATGAAACCCAATTTGAACCAATGATCGGTGTTGGATATAATACCCATGACGATCAATCTGTTATTAAAGATTTTTTTCTAAGACAGATGCCTGATTATGGTTGGCATTTAGACAAGGAAGAATCAAGCCAGGGAAAATTCGGATTTTCAAAGGCTTTGATGATTGTAAATCCTTTTACCAAATATTTAACTCAACCGCAGGCAAAGGTTTTTGATAAATTAATCCCAAAGCTGGACTTAAAAGGTAGCACATTAATCTTTAAAGATGGCGGATCTAGGAAGTGTATTATTACAGTTTATACATTCCCTGATTTTATAAAAATTATGGAAAAAACCCCTATCGATGTGTCACCGGCAAAAAGATTCGGAAATACATTGATAGCAGTTTACTATTTTTATGAAGAAAAAACATAAAGCGCAAGCAGCACTTTATTATGCGATTTTGATCGTTTTTGTGGCTGTAGCTCTCTTTGCCATGAGCGGCTACTTAAGAAGAAGGATCATGGGCACTTATAAAGGAGCCGGAGATGCCTATGGTGAAGGTGAGCAGGCAGTCTGGTAATAAAGTTCTTTAAAACCTACCCCACCTACGAAGTGCCACTTCGTAGGTGGAATTAACGAAGTGGCAATTTTCACGTTGAGTTTATGTTGCCTCATTACGGCATAAACATAAAGCCCCGCTTTTAGCTCTTTTGCGGGGCTGTTTTATTTTTATGGCTATAAACATCTTGAAATTTTAAAGCCTGATGATAGACTAGATTTTAAAAATATTTTGTTTATGAAAATCCTTTTGATTAATCCTGATAACCCTAAAAACAGCGGCAGAGACCTTTATCTGGGAGATATAATAGGCAGTCTGTACACGTTTAAAAACTGCCGGAAGATGTCTTTTGGTATACCGCTTGCTCTTCCTACCCTGGCAGCAGTTACTCCTTCTTATTACAATGTAGAGATAATAGATGAGATGGTTGAGGACATTGATTTTGATAAAGATTGTGATTTTGTGGGAATAACAGCCATGACCTATAAGGCGCCTAGGGCATATGAGATTGCCCGTGAGTTTAGAAAGAGGGGTGTTAAAGTCATTATGGGCGGGATTCATGCTTCAGTTGCCCCTGATGAAGTATCGAAACATGTTGATTGTGTTGTAATCGGCGAGGCTGAAGATCTCTGGCCCAAGATATTAGATGATTTTAAAAACAACCAGCTTAAGCCCAGATACGAAGCTAAAGAATTTCCCGACCTTTCAAAAATACCACCGCCGCGGCATGATTTAACCAAGTATAAAAGTTATTTATTTTATTTTTTGCAGACCAAAAGAGGTTGCCCCTATTCCTGCGAGTTCTGTACAGTAACAGAATTCAACGGTAAATCTTTAAGGGTAAAAAGCCCGGATCAGGTTGTAGAAGAGATAAGAGAACTTTTTAAATTAGGCAGTTTTAGCCTTTCTATGCAGGATAGTGAGGATAAAGGAAAAAGCAAAAACTTTTCACCCATTGGAATATTTTTTACTGATGATAATTTTGCAATTAACCGGGATTATGCTTTAGAGCTTTGCCGAAGGCTAAAAGAATTTCAGGATAAAGATGATGTCCTTATGGGCTGGTTTACTCAGGCCAATTATCAAGTTGGCCTTGATGACGAGATGCTTACAGCTTTAAGAGCAGCTGGGTGCAGGCTCCTTTTTATAGGTTTTGAAAGCCTGAACCAGGAAGGTTTAAAATCAATGAACAAGACCATGAACCTAAGTGTAAATTACGCTAGGTGCATAAAAAACATAAGAAAGTACGGTATGGAGCCGGTATTTTCAGTAATCCTTGGTAATGATTTTGATACTGTAAGCGTTGGTGAAGAAATAGCCCAATTTATTGAAGAAAACAAGGTTCTTTATGTCTTACCTAACATCCTGACCCCTTATCCGGGAACTGCTTTAAGAAAAAGGCTCCAAAGCCAGGGAAGGATTGTTTTGGATAATCCCGGCTTTTATAATGTCAGGAATGTAGTATTTAAACCTAACTTGATGAGTCCTATTAAGCTGCAGGAGATTTATACTGATTTATGCCTAAGGGTGTTTAGTTTTGACAAGATGATAAAAAGGGCCAGGGAGTGTTTAAGGTATAAACAGCGCCATTATATTCCGCCTCTATTTCGGGTATTTGTTTTATTTTTATTTTATTTAACAACAATGCGGCTTGTGTTTAGAAAAAAGATATCTTTATCAATATTTCTAAAAGTTATCCCGGCAGCTTTTGCTCCCATACTTTTTAATGGCAGCATAAGGGTTTTAGATATTCTCTCGGGATGTGTTGACCACGATGATTTTGCCCGCAGCGAAGCCAGGCGCCTTCCAGATTCACCGGCAGCCCAGCTTTCTTAAATATCATGAAAAAATTAGAACCTTTGATTGTCGGCGGCTTAACAATCCCGATACCGATTATCCAGGGAGGAATGGGCGTAAAGATTTCTACTGCTTCCTTGGCAGCAGCAGTTTCTAATTGCCAGGCTGCCGGCACCATTGCCAGTGTCGGTCTTGCTTACGGAATTGACGAAACAGGCATTGATGTAGTTAAAGTTTCAAATCAGGCTTTAAGAGAAGAAATAAGAAAGGCTAAAGATTTAAGTCAAGGAATTATCGGCGTTAATATAATGGTAGCGCTAAGTAATTTTGAAGAATTAGTTCTTACCGCCTTAGATGAAGGCATTGATTTTATAATATCCGGAGCGGGTCTGCCCCTAAAGCTGCCTGAATTAGCTAAAGGCTATAAAACAAAACTGATACCTATTGTTTCCTCAAGAAGGTCTGCTGATATCATCATAAAAACCTGGCTTAAGCGTTACAACCGTCAACCCGATGCTTTAGTTATTGAGGGGCCTTTGGCCGGAGGACACTTAGGATTTAAATTTAATGAGTTACAAAGTAATAGCACACAGAGCCTTGAAAGTCTTATGTTAGATATTTTAGATTTAGTTAATAACTATAAGAAAAACGCCAACATTGATATTCCTCTTATAGCAGCCGGGGGTATTTTTGAAGGAAAAGACATAGCCAGGATGATTAAACTGGGAGCAAACGGTGTTCAAATGGCAACCAGATTTGTAACCACTCATGAATGTTCTGTGCCTGATGAGGTCAAAGATCTTTATCTTAAGGCAAGCATAGAGGATATTGTTATTATCGACAGCCCGGTGGGTATGCCGGCCAGGGCCATAAAAACTCCATTTGTCGAGGCCTTGCTTAAAGGCAGAAGCGAAGAAATAATTTGCAGATACAAGTGCCTTAAGACCTGTGATCCTAAAACAGCTCCTTACTGCATAGCCAGAGCTTTGTGCAATGCGGTTATCCCCAAGATAAAGGAATCTATAATCTTTTGCGGAAGCAATGTCTGGCGGGTAAATGAAAAAACATCAGTAAAGGAGCTAATCGACAAATTAGTTCAAGAAGCCCAATCCAACCTTTAACCTCCATCTTACTTACGAGTTGTGCCTAAGTTCCACCTACGAAGTGGCACTTCGGAGGTGGAAACGGTTTTAGGGAGAAAAAAGGGGTCATTTATTAATTAGGGGCTCGACTTTGATAATTTTAAATGGTAAAATAATTAAAACTCTTAAATTAAGGTAATATATTATTTAGGGCTTAGTTTTTTTAAAGCTTTAACCATAAGTTTTTTATGCTCATATTAGCTTTTATTTTGCTTATTGCTTCGATAATCAGCATTTCATATTACGGGGTCGATATTCTCCTTAAAAAATGGGATGTTTCCCAGCAGAGCAAAGCTGATCAGACCGCCTCTCAACTTGAGGAAATGTTTG
>JAFGHG010000117.1 GCA_016939345.1 Candidatus Omnitrophota bacterium | reverse complement strand
CTTTTAGCTCAAACTCCGATGATACACTTTTATCTTGAGCTGCAGGCACTTTGCCTACATGGCGCGTTGAGCTATGAATCTTTTTTAGCAAAGGCAGTAACTGCTGGCGGAAAGCCTGATAACAGCTGCTGCAGTTTAAACGGCCTTCTTTTTTAAACTGTTCGTAACTAAACCCGCAAGAAGAGCATTTCGCTTCTGATTTCTGCTTATTTTTTAAATCAAGATTTTCGGTTAAACCCCCCAGAAAACCCGAGAGATGAAGCTGTTCATTTAAACTCTGGGCTTTAGACTGGGCGCACTCCTGGCATATATGCATCTCGATAATCTTTTCGTTGACTATCTCGGTAAGATGCACAGTAGCATGGTTTTTATGGCAGATATCACACAACATAATATAAATTAAACCTATGCAGGGACAGCCCTTGTGGCTGTCCTTTACTTAATGCTTTTGTATCTGGTCGGTGCAAGCTCGCCTCTCAGCTCATCTCGCCAAAGGCTTGCCGAGACGGACGAAGCCGAGGGCCCGACCCCTACATTTTTATATTTTGTATTTTACTCCCTCAAGCCTGGTCAGCCTGTGGAATTCCTTCATGATAGCCTTAGTGGCCTTGCCAGGCTTACAATCTCCTATGCCTCTGCCGTCAACTTTTACTACCGGAACAATCTCGGCTGCTGTTCCAGTCAAGAAGCACTCGTCACTGATAAAAAGCTCATGACGAGTCAATACATGTTCGTGTGTCGGTATCTTGAGCTTACGGGCTATAGCTAAAACAGTATCACGGGTTATACCCCTTAAGCTGCCCATGCATTGGGGAGGAGTATACAACTCTCCTTTCTTTACTACGAAAATATTATCACCTGTGCATTCAGCAACATAACCCAGGTGATCAAGCATTATAGCTTCCTGATAGCCTGAGTTAATAGCTTCTATTTTGGCTAAGATATTATTCAAATAGTTAAGAGATTTAATCTGCGGGTTCAAAGCCTCGCAGATATTTCTTATGGTAGGCACGGTTATTATTTCCATGCCTTTGTCATAAAGCTCCTTAGGATAAAGTGTTATCTTATCGGCTATAATAACTACTGTCTCATTGCCTTTACACTTCCTGGGGTCAAGCCCCAAATCTCCTTCTCCCCTTGAAACAACAACCCTTATATAGGCGTCTTTCAGCTTATTTGCCTGTAAAGTCTTGATCACGGCATCAACTAAAGCCTTTTTTGCCATCGGAACTTTTAAAGTGATTGAATGAGCCGATTCAAAAAGACGGTCAATATGCTCCTTGAGTTTAAAAACCAGGCATCCGTAAGACCTGATGCCTTCAAAAACTCCGTCTCCGTAAAGAAACCCATGATCAAAAACAGAAACTTTTGCCTGGCTTTTATCAACCAGTTTTCCGTTCAAAAAAATTTTCATGCATACCTCCGTTTATCCCTATTAAAACTTCGATACAGATATTAAATATCTGACGTATCTATTTCTCCTGCAGAAATCTTAATGACCCTGCCGGCTCTTCCTGCCAAATCAAGATTATGAGTTACCATTATAATGGTCTTGCCTTTATCCTTGTTAAGTTTTTCAAGCAGCTCTATTACCTTTTCCTGAGATTCAACGTCAAGGTTACCGGTCGGCTCATCGCAAAGAAGGACCCGTGGGTCATTAGCCAAAGCTCTAGCTATGGCCACTTTTTGCTTCTCCCCTCCGCTTAGCTGAGAAGGAAAGAAGTCAATCCTATCGCCTATACCTAAATATTTTAGCAACTCGTCAATCTTTTTTAAAGTATATTTTCTCTTCCTGAAAAAACAGGATAAAGCTATATTTTCTTTGACATTAAGCTCCTCAATTAGGTGGTAAAATTGAAAAACAAAGCCGATTTCTTTATTCCTCCATAGCGACAGCTTTTTGTCTCTTAAAGAGTAAATATTCTTTCCCTTATATAAAACCTCGCCTTGGCTTGGATATTCCAGGCCACCGATCACATGAAGCAGTGTTGATTTACCTGAACCAGAAGGTCCGACCACACTCACAAAATCACCTTCCTCTATTGCCATAGAAACGCCATTTAAAGCAAAAACCTGGCTTCTGCCGCTCTTAAAGGTCTTGATTAATGAGTTCAGCTCGTATATCTTATTCATAACGTAAAGCTTCGCAGGCGACCATCTTACCAGCCCTATAAGCCGGTATGAGGCTCGATGAAAAAGCGATTAAAACAGTCACGATAACAATCCAAAAGACATCAGTATAGTCGACAACGACCGGCAGATATTCAGAAAAAAATATTTCCTGTGGTAATTTTATAAAAGGATATTTTTGCAAATAGTAACATAGCCCCAAACCTAACAATGTTCCGCCAGTTACCCCAATTGAACCAAGGATCAGGCCCTGCAGCGTGAAAATTGATACTATCTTGCGGCTGCTGAAACCTAATGATTTAAGAATACCTATATCTTTGGTTTTCTCAACGACCTTTACTGTCAAAGTGGCAAAGATATTAAAGGACGCTATCAGGACTATCAAGGCTAATACAATGAATAAAGCGATTTTTTCCAGCTTCAATGTGGCAAATAAAGCCTCGTTGGTATCTATCCAGCTTGATACAAGATAGCCTTCGGGAAATTTTCTCAAAACTTTCTCCTTGATCTGATTAGCCTGATAAGGCTCTTTAAGCCTTAATCCAAGATAGTAATGATAATTCGGTGAAAGGCTCCTGACCAGGTCAAGGTCTCCGATAATCATATAATTATCGATATCATAAAGGCCTACGCTGAAAACTCCTCTGATTGCCTCTTCTTTCAAAGTTATTTTTTTCTGTAAAGGGTAATATTGCAGTGTTTTATTATTTCTACGATACCTTTGCTCTAAGGGTTCTCCGATAAAAAAACCTTTGTCGTCGAATTCATCCAAAACATAATTTGCCAGAAAATCCTTGCCCTCGAGGTCTGAAAAATCAATTCCTTTGACCAGTAAAGGCATTATGCTGTCGTTGAATTTAGCAAAAACCTGGGTCTGGGCATTTAAGGTAGCAAACTCAGCTTCCGGCCAGGTATCGACTTCTTCTTTGACTTTATCTAAAGGAGCATCATCCCAGCTCTCGATAATAACATGCTCCCTGAATCTCATAATCCTCTCCATGAGGCCTCCGTCAATACCGTTGACAATAGAAAAAGCAATGATTACCGTTGCCACTCCTAAAATTACGCCCAGGCAGGAGATTATACCGATAAAAGAAAGATGCTTTGCTCTGCCTCTGAAAAGATAACGCCAGGCTAAAAATATTTCCTTAAACATAATACAGATAAATTCGAATATCGAAATCCGAAACAATCTTAAAATTTTCAAAATTCCAATGTCTAAAACCTTTTTTGTCATTAAAAAATTCGATATTAGTCTTTGTTTAGAATTTAGATATTAGAATTTCGGATTTAAACAGGTGTTATTCCTCTGACCTGCTGGACTCATCTTCTGAACCTGATAAGGGCTTAAGAAGAGGAAAAAGGATCACATCCCGAATTGAGGGCTGATTAAGAAGAACCATCACCAGTCTATCGATGCCTATGCCTAAACCGGTCGCTGGAGGCATGCCGTGCTCTAAGCTGAGTAAAAAATCATCATCGATTCTTTTCGGCAATTCTTCTTCTACCTCTAACTGGTTCATAAATCTCTTTTTCTGTTCAACTGGATCGTTCAACTCAGAATAGGCATTAGCCACTTCTAAGCCGTCCACAAATAATTCAAAACGCTCGACAATATAAGGATTATCCCTTCTCTGCTTAGCTAAAGGGGAAGTCCAGGTAAAAAAATCGACAATGAAAGCGGGTTTGTCATTGGGAAAATTCTTCTCAATAAGCTCCTCGGTTATATTCAAAATCTGAGTCCGGCTTAATCCTTTGGTAAGATTGAGTTTTCTGCTTATCTTGTCAAGGACTGTATTCTGATCGTCTTGCGGTTCTACCCCAAATTCTTGTTGAAACAATTCGGCAAAAGAAATCCTCGGCCAGGGAGGCGTAAAATCTATTTTTCTTCCCTGGTATTCTATGACCAGTGAAGAGCAGATTTTTTCAGCAAGCATCGAAAAAAGCTCCTGACAAAGATTCATCATGTATTCATAATCCTCATAAGCACAGTAAGCCTCAAGCATTGTAAACTCAGGGTTGTGTCTGGTCGAGGTCCCTTCGTTGCGAAAGCTTCTGTTTATCTCAAAATTTCTCTCTATGCCGCCTACAAGCAAACGCTTTAGATAAAGCTCAGGTGCGATTCGAAGATATACATCACAATCAGTGGCATTATGATGGGTCTTAAAAGGCCTTCCGGCTGCTCCTCCGGCTATCTGATGAAGCATCGGGGTCTCGACCTCTATATATTTCCTTTTTTCAAAAAATTCCCTGATCAAAGAAACTATCTTAGAGCGCTTTATAAAGACATCTCTTACCCCGGAATTGGAAATCAAATCAAGGTAACGGCGCCTGTACCGTATCTCTACATCTTTTAAGCCATGCCACTTCTCCGGCAAAGGCCTAAGAGCTTTGGCTAAAAGTTTAATCTCAGCGGCCAAAACAGTCGATTCTCCTGTCCTGGTAACGAACAAATTACCTTTGACTCCAATAATATCTCCAACATCAATCTCCTTATACAATGAGTATAAATCACCTAAAGTGTTTTTTTGGGCATAAATCTGTATTTTGCCAGTATGATCCATGATGTGGGCAAAGCCTGATTTTCCGTGCTCGCGCTTTGACACCAGCCTGCCGGCCAGAGAAACCTCTTTGTCTTGCTGGAAATTATCGATTATTTCCTTTATAGGCAAGGGTTTTTCCCATTTGGTCTCTTGAAAAGGGTTGCCGAAATTTGAGCTTATTTTTTCTAGCTTCTCCTGACTCATAATCTAAGATTATATAGATATAGCCTGCACCTGTCAAATCAATTAAGATATATATATTTATTCAATTTTTAACTCATTGTAAAATTTTTTAAGCTGATAATAGATTTTTTTTGGCTTGCGGTCCGCGTCTACTATCCCGAAATACTCCTCATTGGCAACATGATCAGGATGGCCTCGGCTTATAAAAAAACCCTCGTTGTTATACTGATAATAAGCATGTTTGCCTATGTCAGAATCATAATCAATCAGGCCTCCGAGACCGGCGTGATAGCTTCCCACCTTCCATAAAGAATCATTAAATTCATGGACTAACCCTCCCAGGCATTGGTTTTCTGAATCATATGAAGAAAGCTCTTTTGCCAGCTCAGCCCACAAGCCTAAAACAAATCCAGCCTGCATATCCTCATCCTCTATGCCCTTGCACTCGGCAGCATAATAAGAATCTATGATTTTAAAATCCTCGCTGCGAAATGAATCTGTTCCGAACTCGCTTACGTAAAAAGGTTTTGCAGTCAACTCTTTGATTTGCTCAAAAAGACCGCCAAAGCTTGCCCCTCTGTAAATATTAAAACCCCAGACATCAACTTCAGGGCAGACTTTAAATATCGCTTCTGTGGTATTGTCGCTGTCTTTATCAGTAAACCTGTCGCCCAGACATGAGCTTACCGGATGGTTTCTGTCTATTTCTTTTATTACTAAAGCAGCATTGTTTGTAGCCTTAGCTGCTTCAATAATACTTTTATAACCCCAGTACTTATTATATTCCATATTCCACTCATTGCCTAAAGACCACATAAGTAATGCCGGGTGGTCTTTGCAGGCCTCAACCACTTCAATGTAAGAGCGGCTTTCAAGTTCTTCTTTAGACATGGCCACTGTTAAAATGACCATAATGTCATTGCGCCAGCATTCATCTAAGATATTAATATAGTCTGCTTTATTTATTCCGATAATGGTATAATTTCTTATGGTGTTGGCATTTATATCATTAAGTAAAGATAAATCTACCGCATAATGCTCCTTAAACTGGCCTTTCAACCAGTAATCAAAAACCTTATGCCCCTGGGGATAGCGGCCGGGCCAGTCAAAAAAGAAACCATAATTAACATCTTCATCAGGACCCAAAGGGTTTGGGCCTGATTCAGGAGCCCTGGTTGCCGGTGACCAGGTCAGCCCTTTGATAACGTAGCTCTCAGGGTATCTCAAGACACCGTTAGCCATCCTTTTCTCCACAATAAGCTGGTTATCTTTTATGTAAACATAACTTGGACTTCTAGGTATTGCATTTTGAGCAAATAGAGAATGGACATGCATAAAAATTAATAAGCCAGATAAGTAATATTTAAACATAGTTTTTATGCATTAAAACTAGGTGGCCAAGTGGCAGGAGACAAAATGGCCGGTCCTTATTTCTTTTAAGACCGGCTCCTCTAGCCTGCAGATATCTTTTGCTTTTGGGCAACGGGGACTGAACCTGCAGCCTTTAATATGG
>JAFGHG010000006.1 GCA_016939345.1 Candidatus Omnitrophota bacterium | reverse complement strand
TGGAAATCCTTGCTTTCTGGCGGGCTGAAAGTATCATCGGCACCATTGCCCCGGCCAATAAAGCTATGATAGCTACCACCAAAATCAGCTCAATAAGGGTAAAAGTTTTAGTTTTCATTTTTTAAGGAATTTAATAGCTTCAAGGCAAAAAACCGGCAGGTCATAAGGATTACGCGATGTGATAAGATTCTTATCGACCACCACTTCTTTATCAATAAATTCAGCTCCGGCATTTAACAGGTCATCTTTAATAGCAAAAAAGGATGTAGCTTTTTTACCTCTTAATATGCCGGCTGACACAAGGACCCAGCCTCCATGGCATATTGAAGCCACTAGCTTATCCTCATCAAATATACTCCTGACAAACTGGTTGATTTCTCTATAGCGTCTTAGAAGGTCCGGGGCCCATCCTCCGGGTATTATAACGCCTGAAAAATCTCCAGGCTTGGCGTTTTTTATGCCTAAATCAGCCTCAACAGGATAACCTAGCTTACTTTTATATTGCTTCTTTTCAGGACCGAGAAAAACAGCCTTGATACCCTCTTCTTTCAAGCGCAGATAAGGATACCAGACCTCAAGTTCCTGGTATTGATCTTCGACCAATATGGCAACCTGCTTCATGATCACTCCATGTCATTTTATTATTATACGTTAATTTAGAAATTCTAAATTCGGATCTCGAAACAAATCCTAATATCAAATTATTCAATGACAAAAAATTTTGAAATTTAGTATTTTGAAATTTGTTTAGTATTTCGATATTCGGATTTATAAATTTAGACTACTTGCTCCACTTCCTTTACTTCGGGAATTTTTTCTTTCAGCTTTTCCTCAATCCCCAATTTAAGCGTATAGGTGCTCATCGGGCAGCAGCCGCATGCTCCGGTCAAACGGACCTTTACCACACCCTCACTGGTAACATCAACCAGCTCGACATTTCCTCCGTCTGCCTGCAAAACCGGCCTTACCTCTTCCAGAACTTTTTCTACCTTTTCTTTTAACATCTTTCCTCCTTAATGCTGCCAAGACTATCTAAGATCTACATTCAAGTATTCTTCAATATAAAACTGAAGTTTTTCTTTGGCTTCTTTAGGTATATTAATAAATTCTACTCCGGCTTCATACCTCTCGCCGGAAGGGTCTTTGCTTATCCAGCGCACTTGACCCTGGGTATTGAAAGAATAAGGGATTTTTTTTAAACTTATAGTCAACTCTAAAACTGTTCCCTTGTTCATGAATTCCTTGACAAAAATCCTTACTCCGCTTGTACTAATATCTCTGGTTAAAAAATTTTCTATCTTAGGGCCTGGAGGTATCCGGTAAGAAACCGGAACATATTCAGCCACTCTCTTTGCTCTTCGTCTATCCTCCATATCAAAATCTTTTTTGATTATATACTTAACTCTTTTATCTTGCAATAAAAACTATCAAATCAAAATAGGGCTTGTTTTAAAATATCAGAAAATCCCCTTTATCCATTATTTTTTCTTTATCCAGGTATATATCAGGCTTGCTTATGACTCCGTCAAGATGTAACGGCACGTCATTATCCCGGCCGTAGGAAAGATTGTTTCCTACTGCTATGTGCACGGTTGAGATGACCTTTTCGTCCTCGAGTATGCTGCCGATCACCCTGGCCTTAGGATTAAGCCCTATGCCGAGCTCTGCTACCCGGTAAGCAAGAGGGCCAGCCTTATCAAGGCGTTCGATGATCTGGCTGCTTTTGCCCCCCTCTATCTTATAGACAAAACAATTTTTTACTCTAAAGGTTATAGGTGATTCTAAAATCCCCAGCCCCGGGAAACTGAGATCGACCACATAAACACCTTCGCAATCAGACGGTGAAAAAGAAACCTCTCCTTCGGGAAGGTTTCCGAAGGCTTTAGGCAAACCAAAAGAGCCTCCGTTCTGGCCGAAAAATTCACTGCCTTCTAAACTAAACTTTATATCTGTGCCTGAGGCAGTGATAACTTTTACTTCTTCTGTAGCCTTAAGCAAAGAACAAAGCTTTTTAGACCTTTCCTCTAGAGCCAAATAATCAATATCAAGACAGCGGTTCACCGTATCTTCGGTTATACCCGGCATGGTTGCTATCCTATGGCCCCTTGATGTTGCCTGGCGCCTTGCCCTGGTATGAGTCAGGGATTTTTCAGTGATAAGCAGCTGAACATCATATTCTAACATTTTTAAAGCTGCTTCCTTCGGCGGTTCTGCTGAATGCTCAGCAGTCGGCTTGATAATCATCAGCTCTGCTCTTTTAGATAATTTAAGAGCATGTTCATAAAAGGAACGGGCAATATTTTCTTTTATAGTATCGGTAAGTATAAGACAGGATTCCTGGGGTTTTAACTTAAGAGAATCACGAAAAACAGCTTCAATAGCTTCTTTTTTAATCATGGTTAACCTGGACCCTCAGCTGTTATTGTAGCAAATATAACCCTGATTGCAAATCATTACTGGTTATTCGGGGGTTTTTTAATTGAGAAGAAACAAAAACTATGGTATTTTAAATATATAAACTCAAAAATTATTTTAGAAATAATGCCCAAAGAACAGATAATCCAAAACTTGCTTGCTCTATTCTTCTACATGTTCCACCTGGCTATAGTAGTATTTTATATTATCTACGGCATAATCCATTTTAAAGAGTTAAAAAGATACTTAAAACCCGGGCTGTTCATAGGCATCCTGGTATTGCTGCTGATCATGCCGGGCATGGTTTTCAATATAGTCCATTATGACCACCTTTCCAGGATTGAAAAAAACCATAATCTGCAGCTTCCTCCTGAATACTTTGCCTTTATCATGATAACTATAGCTGTTTTATTCGCAACTGTAATACAGCTCGTAAGGACAGGCTGGCATGCAGGCCTATACGCTCTGGCAAAAAGCGAGTGGCAGAAATTAAGAAGACCACTTTATGACCCAAATCAAAAACAAAGCCTTTTTAATTCTCATATGATAGCTGCTTTTTTCTTTGGGATTTTTGCCGGTGCGATATCAACTCTTATTTTTGAGATATTAAACGTGGGCGAAAGCCAGTATCTGCTAAAGATGCGCGATCTTTATCCGGGAATGGAATTTACCAGCCGCTATATCAAGTTTGCGGTAATACTTCTGGCAGTAACCGGAGTTGCTATTTCAGAGGAGATAATTTTTAGAGGAGCTGTTCTGGCTGTCCTAATAAGGCAGTGCAAGACCAAAATCGGAATAATTCTGGCCATAGCCTTGATATCTTTGATCTGGGGAGGCCTGCATATGCTAAACACTGATGCCCCATTAATCAAGATAACTCAAGTATTTTTACTGGGATTTTTCTTTGCCGAATTCACAAGACGGGGCAGTATTGAAAGCTCAATAGCTGCACATATCGGCCTAAACTTAAGCTGTGTGGTTATCGCCTTACTCACCAACAGCCTGCCCTAAAGCAATTATTGCCGGTCACTCAGTATTAGTATTCTTAGTGATCCTTTCCTTTATTTTTTTGCGGTTAAGGAACTTCCACCATTGCCTGTTGTTTCTGTACCAGTTAACAGTTTCTTCTAAGGTTTGAGCGAAATCATAATCCGGGCTAAAACCCAGCTGCCTTATCTTCTCTATGCTAAGCATGTAGCGATCGTCATGGCCAGGCCTGTCCTCGACGAATTCGATAACTTCCCTGCTTTTGCCTAAAATATCTATTATCTTTACGGCTAGCTCAAGATTACTTATTAGATTGCCACCGGCTACATTATAAATCTGGCCTGTTTCGCCGTTTTTACGGATTAAATCAATAGCCCGGCAACAATCGCCGACATAGATCCAGTCACGCACATGCATACCATCGCCGTATAAAGGAACCTTTCTATTTCTTAAAAGACGGGCTACAAAAAAAGGGATAATTTTTTCCGGATATTGATGCTCTCCGTAATTGTTAGAACACCTGGCAATTAATATCGGTGTATTATAGGTGACATAATAAGACCAGCACAGAAGATCGGCCGCAGCCTTACTCGCAGAATAAGGACTAGAAGGCCTTAAGGGATCCTCTTCTTTAGAAGAGCCTGCAGGAATACTGCCGTATACTTCATCAGTAGATATCTGTATAAACCGGGAAACTTTAAATTTATTAACTGCCTTCAGCAGGGTCTGTACGCCGTTTATATTAGTCCGGATAAAAGTTCCTGGTTGATCAATCGACTTATCAACATGGGTTTCAGCGGCGAAGTTTATCACGCATTCACAGTTCTTAACTGTCTCCTCAACAAGTTTTTTATTACAGATATCGCCTTTGATAAAATGATAGTTATGGTGGTTCCTAAAACCTCTTAGATTTTTTCTATTGCCGGCATAGGTAAGCTTGTCTAAATTTATAACTGTGTAATCAGAATAGTTCTTTAAAAAATATCTGACAAAATTTGAGCCTATGAAACCTGCACCGCCGGTTACAAGTATTTGCTTCATACCTCTTTTCTCCGTGCAGCTAATACGGCTGCAGAAAGCAATGAATCAAAAGTACCTGCATCCTGCCACCTGCCTTTTAAGATCTCATAAGAAAGTTTATTTTCTTTAAGATAAACCTTGTTTACATCAGTGATCTCCAGCTCACCCCTTAGAGAAGGCCTCAATCTGCGGATAATATCAAAGACTCTGTGATCAAACATATACACCCCAACAACGGCATAATTTGATTTTGGTTTTCTTGGTTTTTCCTTAAGGGAGATTATCTTTCTACCCCTGAATTCTACGACCCCAAAGCGCTGGGGGTCAGGGACTTTTTTTATCATAATTCTTGCACCCTGAGATTGCCTGCTAAAATTTCTTACAGCCTTGTTTATATTTTTCTCCAGTATATTATCCCCTAAAATGACTACAATTTTTTCTTTTTTTGCAAATCTTTCCGCCAGGCTTAAAGCTGCAGCAATGCCGTTTTCTTTAGCTTGATAAACATAGCTTAAAGATTTAATACCCAGATCCCAGGGCTTATCCAGCTGGCGGGAAAAATCCCAGGCATGCCTTTTGGTTGTTACGATCAAGATATCTCTGATACCGGCCTTGACCAGAGTCTGGATAGGATAATAAATCATGGGCTGAGAGTAAACCGGCAAGAGGTGCTTATTGATGGTCTTGGTTAAAGGATACAGTCTTTTTCCCAGGCCGCCGGCAAGTATTACCCCTTTCATTATATTTTTCTCCAATCAAAATTTATATCATTTTTATAAGGGTCAACCCTGAATTCATCGGGGTTCTGGTGATTATAGGGCCGGCTGATGATATTTATCACTATTGACTCTTTATCGGCCAGGCATTTAAAGCCATGATATACTTCCGCCGGGATCTGGATAAGCTGGGGAGAATCCAGGCTTAAAGTCCATTCATTTATTTCCTTAAAAGTAGGGGAACCACCTCTTGAATCATACAAAACCAGTTTGATCTTGCCTGAAATACAGGTAAAATTATCGGTTTGAAACTTATGGTAATGCCAGGCTTTGACTATTTTTGGGTAGGCTGTGGTTATATAAACCTGGCCGAATTCAGTAAAAATCTCATCGTCTGACCTTAAGATCTCCATTAGCCTTCCCCGGCTATCGGGTATGACTTTCAGTTTCTTTGCTTTAACTCCCTGAATCATAAAAAAATATCATCAATAATTATTTATCACCTTAACAATCTTGGCAAGGTCTTTTTTGCTAAGCCACCATCCGCTGGGGATATTAATCAACCTTGAGGAAAAATAGTCAAGGTTGGGCAAATCGGCCCTAAACTTCTTAAATACGGAATATTTATCGTTTCTAACATGAACCATGTCCGAGGCTATGCCGTTGTCAGCAAGATATTTTTTAAATTTATCCCGGTTATCAACAAGTAAAGAGTATATCCATGATGATGTCTGGGAATCTTTGCTACGCCTGATCTTCTTTATTTTCGGATTTGTTATGTTTCTGTCGTAGTAGGCAGAATTATATTTATGGCATGAAGTAATATTCCTGATGTGTTTCATCTGCTCCAGGCCGATAACGGCATTGATATTATTCATATGAAACTTATAACCGCATTCCTTGATATCGTAAGACCATTTATTACCTTTGGTTTCTCTATCGATCCCGAACCACCTAAGCAGCCTGGCCCTCTGACTGTCTTTTTTTTCTTTACAGGCCAAGGCTCCTCCATCAACAGTTGTCAGGTGCTTGACAGCCTGGAAAGAAAAACAAACAAAATCGCCGTGATTGCCGATTTTCTTTCCTTTATAAGTAGCATCTAAAGCATGAGCCGCATCTTCAATAACCTTCAGGCTGTGCTTTTTGGCTATTCTAATTATACGGCTGATATCAAAAGGCTGTCCGGCCCAATGGACAGCCAGGATTGCTTTTGTTTTTCGGGTAATTTTTCTTTCTGCGTCTTCAGGGTCGATATTTCCGGTCTCAGGATCAATATCAGACCATACAAGCTTAGCCCCGATATTGTATGCTGGTTCATTAGTGGCCATGCATGTCATCGGGCTTGAGATCACCTCGTCTTCAGCCTGGACACCGCAAAGAAGCAAAGCCAGGGATATTGCCGAGGTACAGCTGTTTAAAAGAACACAATTGGGATTGCCGATATATTCAGAAAATTTCTTCTCAAAAAGCCGTGAATACCTGCCTTCACCGATAAACCCCTGAGAAAAGACTTTTTCAATTTTCTTTCCTATTCCTTTAGGGTAATGAACTTTAAATAAAGGAATCATCTCTGTTAATCTCTGCCTGGCCTATAGGAATATTTAACATCCTTGGTACAAATCGAAATCGAGGGGTGCCTTCGGTCTAATACTTTAAAACCGAGTTTTTCCCGCAAAGGATACATGGGGGCCTGATTGTTGGCGATTACAAAATCTAGATTATCCCTCTGCTCGCTTCCTCCTTCAAAAAGGATAACCGCTCCTTTTTGAATATGGGTCTGAAGTTTAGTTATGGCCAATTCTATAATCCTGCCGTCATTGTCAATATCAAGAAATAAAAGGTCAAATGGTTCCGGATTTACCACCCATTGGAAAAAATCTGCGGTTTTAAGCTCGACTAAATGAAGTACTTTATATCTTTGCAGATTCTTTTTTACGGTTTCAATATCACCGCAAAGATGAGGCTCATGAGGCTGCCAATCATCATAGGAAACTATTTTACCCCGTCCGAGTTTTTTAAGGGCTAACGCCATACAAACAGTTGCATAGCCCTGCAAAACACCGAATTCAACGATTTTCATAGGTTTATAATCTAAAACTGTTTTATAAATCACTTTACCTAAATTATTTTCAGCAAAGGAAGAATAAATATCTATCCTTTTTCCAAACAAAAACATTCTATGTTTTCTTATATCTATCTGCCTGCCAAACAAATACATTCAAAAAACTCCTATGCTTATATGGTAAATTATTTTTTTAGCAAATAGGGCTGCCAAAAATCAGCATTGCAAACATGCCAGGCATGACTGCCAAAAGGCAGTTCGTGGTTATTGCGTTCAAAACACCTGTGGGGATCGCCTTCAAAAGAAAATTTAAGAGCTTCTTCCAGAGAAGGAAGATTGAAATCAGGAAAAATTTTTTTAGCCTCAAATCCCCAGTAGTTATCCTCGTTCATCAGGGTACGATGGCTGGCAGTCCTGCTCCAGGTTACTTGTAGATTTTTAAAAAAATCCGGGTGATAGCGCTTTTGCCTTGGACAGATCAGGGCTCTTACAAATTCTCCGGTTATCTTCGGTATTGGCTGCCTGGCAGTTTCGATGACTTTCATAAAAGTTGATATTTTGCGAAGAGAAAAACCGCCGTTACCAACAGCATCTACACCCCCATAGGGAAAATTGTATCCGGCTTGATGGTCAATAACATCGCCGAGCCAGGGCGCACCGATATAGTCATAACCTTTCTCAACCCAATACCGAAGCTTGTCGGAAAAAACTATAGAATCAAGCTCGTGATTAAGAACATACTGATAACTAGAAAAAGCAGAGTAGAATTCATTCTTAAGCAGCAGCCGGCCATTAGCCCTCCTGCTCCTAAAATAACGCTCGGGAAAAGTTTTAACCATATAACCGGGACGGCTCACATTCAACCCCGGTGGCTTGATAATATAACGGTCATAAGAGCTGAGATAATAATCAAGATGCCTTAGGGAGATTTCTTCGTGCTCAAGGAGGTGGTCACGGTAAAAAAAGACAACTACAGCAACCAGATATTTGGATTTGGAATCTTCAGGCATAACATGTAGATACTAACACTTATATCAATAAAAGTCAAAATCTAATCACAGAACATCCCTTCAGGATAAAAGGTAAACTCTGTCATTTTCATGGACCTTCTTATTGACTTCTATACCTACTTCATCCCCCCTTGAGGCTGATACAACAGCTTTATGGTTTACCTGCATTGATTTAACAGTCTGGCTGAAATCATCGTGAGCGCCCTTAAAATGTATCCTGTCGCCGGTCTTAATGCCTGCCCTTAGCTTAATTATGCCTACAGATATTCTGCCGAAATAATGAGTGACTATTCCGACTTCCTTACCAAAAGATTTGGAAACCTGAACTTTTTTAACAGTTTCTTTTTTTAAGGTTTTTCTCTTCGGCTTGGCTTTTGTAGCAGGTTTCCTCAAAGCTTTCTTCTTGGGTTTGGATTTGGCAGTTTTTGGCTTAGGTCTGCTTTTTTTGGTTCTGCTCTTTAATTTAGACTCTGGCTTTTTAGACTTCTTGGGTGTTTTTTTAACTGGCCTCCTTTTTGTCTTAGGTTTAGCCTTTTCTGGGAGAGAAAACAAGCCTTTTATAGTTTCTAAGAATTTCATAAGGCACTGACCTCCTTCTTAAATGATATTTTACACTAATACCGGCTTATTGTCATTGTTTTGATTGAATATCAATAGCTTACGGGGTAAAATAATATATACCAAAGGCAATCATGAAAAAATAAGGTGTTATTATTTTGAAACCAGTAAGCAAGCTTAACAAAAAATATCTTTTTATCCTGATCGGAATTATTTCTCTTGCCTTTCTGGGCTTGAAAAATATCGAGCTGCAAAGAAAATCTATTTTTACACCCGATGAATATGTATTTTCCCTTCTTTCCCGCCAGGTAGCTCTAAATCCTCTAGATTATAATACTGTAGAATTCTATGAAACGCAGAAAAGGCTTAACACAAAAATCAATCTATACGATTATTTTAAAGCCCCCTTGTACAAACATCCCCCTCTTTTAGCTTACCTTCTAAGCCTGCCTCAGAGATTTGCCCCGCTTCAAAACAGAGATATCAATTACTTTGCTTTTTATTTGGCATTTTTAATACCATTTATTGTATACAGGCTGGCCCTTGTTATATATAATCAAAGGGTCGCTGTTTTATCTTTCGTCTTCTTCATTATTTCGCCGGTTTTCTGGCTCTGCTCTTCAAGGATATGGCTGGCCTCTCTGCTTACCCTTTGCACAACCCTTTCGCTTCTTTTTTTCGTAACTGAAATAAAACACAAAAAGTATGTTTTTCTCTGCGGGCTTTTCCTTGGATTTGGGATTTTAACTAAATATCCGGCTTTTTTGCTTATACCCATCTACCTGATATTTGCCATTATTTATGCGCCGGAACTCTTGAAAAAACCCCGGCTATACTTTATTTTTATCACAGCTTTTATAGTATTTTTGCCCTGGCTTTTATGGAATCTAAAAGTTTACGGCGGCTTTAACATCGGTTCTAAACCTGACTCCAGTACGAAGATCTATATTGGAGCATTTTTGTCTTTACTAAAACCGCAGATTATTGCTGCCCTGGCAATTACAGCTTTTACCCTATGGATAGCGGCAGTTAACGGCCATATCGCAAAGATCGAACAAAAAATAAGAAAGAACAAAGTTTTTCTTTATCTGCTGATCCTGCTGTTTATATCAGGGATTTTTTTTGTAAAAGATATCCGCAGGGGGTTTTTTGAAAGCTTATGCCTGCATTGTCTGCCGCCGGTAAGCAATGCTTATCCTAGTATTTTTAGAAAAGAAGCCTGGAGCTTTTATTTAGGCCAACTGCTCAAAATGAGTCCGCTGTTCATTCTATCCTATGGCGCCGTATTCAACTTAAGGTCAAAATCAAAAGGTGACAAGCTGTTGTTATTATGCAGTTTTATCACTCTTGCCTTCTATATTCTCTGGGGGAATTATCAGAGCCGTTATATTTTAAGCGCAGTCCCGGCACTTGCTATTTTAGCGGCAAGGGTTTTTTTCTGGCTTTGGGATGCTATAGGCAGGATTCCAAACAAGCTTGCTCAAAGCTGGGCCAGATCAGGGCTAACCTCGTTCTTGATCTATGCGCTGGTAAAAACCGCTATTGTGGATTACCGCCTGACTATGGCTTTATTTGGTAAAGGATATTTTACTTATTTTTAGTAAGGCTTTTTTGCTATTAAAACTTGAATAAAAAATATAATAAAAATAAGTTCAGAGATTATTAGAGCCGCTGAATGACCAAAGTTTGGTTTTTAATCTTTTTGCTTCCATGGTCTTTAAAATTTCCATGATTAGAACTCCCGGGCAATTTCTTTCATGACGATCCTGGTCCTTTTCATAAATATCAATACCAACAGGTGATTGCCCGGATTCCAGGTTTCCTGAAAATAAGAGTTTTCTGTCATCTTTGGAAAATGAATGTGATTCATAAAAACAGCTTGATTCTCCAGGCGTGTATTCTTTAGTATCAGATAAAACCTATTTAAAACAAACTTCTACCTGCCATTGATCGTTAACCCAAAGCCCGATAATTTCCAGCTTCGGCCAATACTTTTTTAAGCGTTCAACAGATTTAGCTATGTGTTTTTGATGAGTTTTTTTATCGACACTGTTTCCTTTGCAATCATGATGGCCTACAATAAAAATACGATTGGATTTATTTTTATTTATTGAAATTTTTATACTGCGCTTGATATCGTCTATATTTTCTTGAGATGCTAATACACCGTCCATTCCCGCTTCAGTGATCACGTCAACATGATCTATTTTATACTGCTTGCGAATCCAATTCAATACCGGTAGTTGAACACGGCCGTCCATGCAGTTCAGGCAAGTCACTCGGGTATTTGCTGCTTTCTCATCCATAGAATTATAGGTAAATTTTTTGCTCTGTTTTTTGCAGAAAGCAAAAAAACGGAGAACCCACGGCTATTAGGCGCAAGAAAACCGCTATTAAAACTGCTTATGCCTATTATACTAAGTTTGGGCTGTTTCTCAAGGAGATTTGCCTCAACCTTTTTGCATTTCTGAGGGATTAGGCGTTTTAAATACTAAAAAAGTAGCATCATCAATGCCGATATTTTTAATAGTCATTGCTGTTTGATAAGTAACCGGCAAGAAATCACCTTCTTTGACTTGATAATCTGCAGAGTTCAAATTTACATTTAAGCTGCCTCTTACAACTAAAAGATGAACATTCGAATTAGCCTTGTGCTCAGGTACACTTTGCCCCGGCTTTAACGCTATCTGCATAACAAGAAGATGTTGCTCGTCAGTAACCTTGCGATTGCCCATCTTTTGGTCATTAAAAGGGATATTTTCCAATATATTCACTTCTATAACCCCTGCTAGCGTCCGGCCATCATTTCCTGAACATCTTTTTCAACAGTGCTTATTGGTTTGATGTCAAACTTCTCGACCAATAATTTTGCAACATTTGGCGATATGAAAGCCGGTAAAGTTGGCCCTAATCGGATTCCTTTGATGCCTAGGTGCAATAATGCAAGCAGAACTGCCACTGCCTTTTGTTCATACCAGGCAATATCAAATGATATCGGTAATTCATTAATATCACTAAGCCCAAAGGCTTCCTTTAACTTTAGTGCAATAACCGCAAGAGAATATGAGTCATTACACTGGCCTGCATCTAAAACCCTAGGAATCCCATTGATATCACCCAGAGGCAATTTGTTATACCGGTATTTTGCGCAACCTGCTGTCAAAATAACAGTATCCTTGGGCAGACTTTCCGCAACTTCAGTGAAATAGCTTCTTGTTTTTTGACGGCCGTCGCATCCGGCCATAACAATAAACCGCTTTATAGCTCCTGACTTGACCGCTTCAACGACTTTGTCTGCCAGAGCTATAACCTGGCTATGTGCGAACCCTCCGACTATTTCGCCGGTTTCAATTTCCTGAGGCGGTTGAAAACTCTTAGCTAATTGAATGATCCCGCTGAAATCCTTTTTGCCGCCTTCTTTTCTATCCGGTATATGTTTAACACCCGGATAACCAGTCATACCAGTTGTAAATATTCTGTCTTTATAAGAATCCTTTATCGGAATGATACAGTTGGTAGTCATCAAGATAGGCCCATTAAAAGTTCCAAAATCCTGATTTTGATGCCACCATGAACTGCCGTAATTACCGACAAAATGTTCATACTTTTTAAAAGCAGGATAATAATTTGCCGGAAGCATCTCGCTGTGGGTATATACATCCACGCCTGTTCCTTCAGTTTGCTTTAGTAATTCATCCATATCTTTTAAGTCATGGCCTGAGATAAGGATCCCGGGATTCTTTCTTACACCAATATTGACTTTGGTAATTTCCGGATTCCCGTAACTTTGAGTATTTGCTTTATCCAGCAATGCCATTGCCTTAACAGCATTCGCTCCTGTTTCTAAAACAAGTGCAGTAAGCTCATCAGCTGATAAGTCTTTTGTAATAGCAGCAAGGCCTTTGTATAGAAATTTGAATATCTCCTCATCGTAGAAACCCAGGACCGCAGCATGTTCGGTATAGGCCGCCAGGCCTTTTAATCCAAAAAGCATCAAAGATTTCAACGAACGGGTATCTTCATTGTCGCTATAAGAAAGAGGGCTGACCTCTAAAGACTTCCGGATAAAATCTTCTTTTGTATCTGCCGACCATACCGCAGAATCATGTAATCCTTCTTGTGAAATCCGCGCTTTAGCTTTAGCTTCGTCACGCAAAGTAAGAGCTTTCTTTATAAGATCGGCGATTCTGTCCTCATCAAAATTAGCGTTAGTTATCGTTGAAAACAGAGCCTGACAGGTAAATACTCCATATTTCTTATCTAAAGAATCCGCTTTCTCGGCATAAATAGAAAGCCCCTGCAAAGTATAGACAAGCAAATCCATTAAATCCGAAGACCTTTCATCTTTTCCGCAGACTCCTTTAATGGTACAGCCTTTGTTTTTTACTGTTTCTTGGCATTGAAAACAAAACATACCCATAGCTTCCTCCTTCTTAAAATAAATATACTTTAAACTGATTCCTGAAGATACATTTCTAATTAACTTTGTTCTTAAGCTTATTTACTAATTTCCCGATAGTTAATTTTTCGAATTCCTTCCCTACTATATCCTCTATTCGTTTTATTTCTTTTCTTAAAACACATGTTTTCCGGTCAGGACAGATTTTTTTTCTGAACATACATTCAGAAAGATTAAAATCACCCTGAAACACTTTTATTAAATCTATAATACTTATTTGGGATGGGTTTTTTATAATCCGCACACCGCCAGAAACGCCTTCTTTTGATTCTATTAATTTATGTTGAATCAGCTTAAGTAATATCGACCTTAAAAAATGATACGGAATACTCAATATCTCAGAGATACTCTTTGCTGAAAGAAACTCACC
>JAFGHG010000116.1 GCA_016939345.1 Candidatus Omnitrophota bacterium | reverse complement strand
CAAAGGTTAAAATTATTGTTTTTTTTGATCTAATCGATAGTTTTGATAAGGATTTTGGGATAATCTTTAAAGGGGTGTTTTATGCCTAAGGTTAAGATAATCGCTACTTTAGGCCCGGCCAGCGGCTCTCAAGCGATGCTGCGCAAGATGTTTGAGCATGGACTTGATGCCGTAAGGCTTAATTTTTCTCACGGAAACCATACCCAGCACCTGCAGAAAATAGAACTGGTCCGCAACCTCAACCGGAAGATGAGGCGGGCTGTCAAAATAATGCAGGATTTGGAAGGTTACCGCATAAGAGTAGGAAAGATCAAAGGCGAGATAAAACTAAAGAAAAGGATGCTTTTTTATCTGAGCCAGGAAGACGGCGCTGCCGGAGAAAAAGAGGCCTTCTTTGATTATAGGGGTTCCTTGGCTGATATAGCAGTTAAGGACTTGATCTACATCGACGACGGAAGAATAGTCTTGGAGGTAAAGTCTGTGGAATCAAAGCGCCTTAAAACAAAAGTTGTTGTCGGTGGGAGCTTAAAGAGCCAGAAAGGAATTAACATTCCGGGAGTAAGACTTGATTTTTCTGCCTTGACTGATAAAGACATAAAAGACGTCCAGATAGCAATAGATAGTAAACTGGACTTTGTTGCCCAGTCGTTTGTCAGAAACGCCCAGGATCTAAAACTTTTGAAACAAATAGTTATGCCGCAGCATCCTCGGTGCAAGTTTTTCGCCAAGATAGAGAATCAGGAGGCTTTGAAAAACCTTGAAGAGATTATAGACGAAGCTGACGGTATTATCGTTGCCCGGGGCGACCTTGGGATATGTGTGCCAATATATAAGGTACCGGTAATACAGAAAGAGATAGTCCGTTCCTGCCTGAAAAAGAAGAAGCCGGTGGTAGTCGCTACCCAGATGCTTGAAAGCATGACCGAAAACGCTATACCTACCCGGGCAGAAGTTTCTGATGTCGCCAACGCTATTTTGGACGGAGCCACTCATCTGCTCCTTTCAGGAGAAACAGCTGTGGGAAAATATCCGGATAAAGTCGTTGATATGATGAATAAGGTCATAAAGAATACTGAACAATATATGAAGTGAAATTACTTTAAATCCGAATTTCGTATTTAAAACTTCATTCTAGTATTGAATTTGATGAAAATCATAGCATTATTGACTGATTTTGGGCTTAAAGACCAATATGCCGGCCTTATGAAGGCAGTTATACTGGGTATAAATCCTAAGGCCAGAATAGTGGATATATCTCATAATGTAAGAGCCCACGACATCAAAGAGGCTGCATTTTTGCTCTCAGCAAGTTTTAAATATTTCCCAAGGCGGAGTATTTTTGTGGTAGTGGTTGACCCCGGGGTTGGTTCAGAACGCAGGCCGATAATCATCAAGACTAAAAATTATTATTTTATCGGCCCTGATAACGGGGTTTTAAGCTTAGCAGCAAGAGAAGACGGGATAAAAGCTGTCCGGGCCGTAGAAAATAAAAATTTTTTTTTATCAAAAGTATCTTCCACTTTTCACGGCCGTGATATTTTTGCTCCGGCAGCCGCCTATTTTTTAAAAGGCAGGCCTTTTGCTTGTTTTGGCCGGCAGATAAGAGTTATCAAAGAAATTTCTTTTCCCCAGCCAAAAATTAGCAAGTCAAAAATAACGGCCGAGGTTATTCACGCAGACCGTTTTGGGAATCTTGTTACCAATATGAAGGAAAAACACCTTAAAGGATTCGGGCCGGGGGAAATTAAGGCAAGTATGGGAAATAAAAAAATAACCCGTAAATATTCGACTTATGCCCAGGCAAGGCCGGGAGAACCTTTTTTTATCACTGGCAGTTCAGGATTCCTAGAGATCTCTCTTAAAAATAAGAGCGCAAAGGAATTTTTTAAGATAAAAAATGGCAGCAATCACAAGATAATAGTTGAGGTATTATAGTCAAGCAGATGATGATAAAAAGCGCTTTTGATACTAAAATAAGGTTGCGGGGGGCAATACGCTATGTTTACAAGCAAAGCGGCAAGGCCATATCTGATTATAATATGCTTTCGCAGGGGGATAGGGTGCTTGTAGCTGTTTCAGGAGGGACTGATAGCCTGTCTTTGCTAAAACTTCTTCAGATGCGCCAGCGCCATGTGCCGATAGATTTTCACTTGGTGGCCTGTTTTGTAGATACTGATTTTCTTGATATTGACAGAGATCTTATTGAGGATTTTTTTAGACGCTTAGATCTGGAATACACCATAAAAGAGCTTCACTTTAACGGTTCCAAGGTAAATTGTTTCTGGTGTTCCTGGAGCAGGAGAAAGCTGCTTTTTGCTGCTGCCCGGGAGCATAATTGCAACAAAATAGCTTTAGGGCATAACCTTGACGATATAGCTGAAACAACTCTTATGAACCTTTGTTTTCTTGGCGAAGTCAGCACCTGCCTGCCTAATCTGGAGATGTTTAAAGGCAAGATAAAGATAATAAGGCCTCTTTGCTATCTAAGCAAACAGTCGATACTTGATTTCTCTTCATGTTTTTCTTTTCCCCGGATCCGGTTTGACTGCCCTAACTCAGAAAAGGGCATACGCAAGAGGATAAAAGAGCTGATACAAAACCTTGAGCAAGACTACCCCTATGTCAAAAAGAATATTTTTCGTTCTTTAAAAAAAATAAGAAAGGATTATCTTTTATGAAAATACTTATAACTGCTGGAGCGACCTGGATAAAAATAGACGACGTGAGAATACTTACAAACCGTTTTACCGGTAAAACCGGTCTTTTTCTCTGCGAAAATTTCAGAAAGAAAGGGCATTCGGTTACTTTATTGATAAACCCTCATTGTCTGCCGGGTCTTAAACAGAAAGGTGTAATCACATACAGGTATTTCAATGAATTCAAAGAACAGATAACCCAGCTCCTTAAGAAAAATAAATACGATGCAATAATCCATATGGCTGCTGTAAGCGACTATGAGCTAAAAAAACCGGCAAAAGGAAAAATACCTTCGCTTAAGAATTCTCTTTATTTAAGATTGAGGCCTACCGAGAAGATAATTAAAAAAATCAGAAGCCTGGCTGAGAATTCCCTGCTTATTCAATTTAAACTAGAGCCCAGGCGCCGCGGACTTATAAATGACGCCTATTCGAGCCTGCTGGCCAATAAAAGCAATTTTGTAGTTGCCAACGCCCTCGAAGATTTAAAAGATAAATACAAGGGCTTTCTGGTTGACCGAGACCGCAATGTCGTGCCTGTTCATTCTCAAGGGTCATTGGCCAGACTGCTTGAGCAGATTATCAGGGAGTCGCGGTTTTAAGGCCGATAAATAAAGGTTTACAGAAGGCAGGGCTTTTAATACAATATGGGTGTTTATGAGCAAAAAGACCAGAAAAAACATACTCATCGGTGTTTGCGGCGGCATAGCAGCCTATAAGACCTGCTTTTTTATAAGACTTTTGCTTAAAAAGAAATATTCGGTAAAAGTTATCATGACCGAGGCAGCCACTAAATTCGTAACCCCCTTGACTTTTTCCGCTTTGACCCAGAATAAGGTTCATCTGGATATGTTTGAAGAGGTTAAAGATGAGCCTGTTAAGCACATATGTTTGGCTCAATGGGCATCTTTATGTTTGATAGCTCCCTGTTCTGCCAACACCTTGTCAAAGATCGCCCTGGGTATATGCGATAATCTGCTTACAACGGTCGTCTGCGCTTTGCCCAAGGAAACAAAAGTCTATCTGGCCCCAGCCATGAACGATTGTATGTGGTCTAACCCTCTTATCCAGGATAATATTAACAAGCTTGAGAAAATCAAAAAATACAAAATAATTAATCCTTTAAAAGGCGAGCTTGCCTGCGGCAGTTATGGTCAAGGCCGAATGGCTGAACCGGAAGAGATTTTTAAAAAAATAACATCTGGTTTTTAACCCCCAGCCTTTATATTCTAGAAAACTATGGAAATTTATCTTCTTTTTACTATTCTTATCCTTCTGCTTGCAGTTTTTTTATTCCTGATATTCAAGTCGCTTAAAAACCGCCAAGACATATTGATGCATCAGAAAATTGATTCCTTAAGAGAAGAATTCACCAAAAACTCTGTTTGGTCGCAAAACCTGCTTGATTCTTCAAAATCAGTTACTACGGAAATATCACGCCTTTATGAAAAGATCGGCGGCCTGGATAAAGAAAGTAGACAGATCCTTGAGCTTACTCAGTCTTTTCATGATGTATTAAAACCCACGAAATTGAGAGGTATAGTAGGAGAAAGTATCCTGGAAAATCTGCTCTTTGATACTCTGCCCAAGGAGTCCATAATTTCACAGTACAGGTTTAAAGACGGTAAAAAGGTCGATTTTGCTATAAAACTTATTGATTTACTTGTGCCAATTGATGCTAAGTTCTCTATGGAGTCTTTCCGTAATTTTGCCCAAAGTCCGGATGAAGACAGAGAGCGCCAGCGCCGGATATGCATCGAGAGCATAAAGAAAAGGATAAACGAAACAGCCGGATATATCTATCCTGATGAAGGCACGACTGATTTTGCCCTTATGTATATACCATCCGAGGCCGTATATTATTTTATTATAACCGAGACTTCGCTTCTTGAGGCAGCATCAGCCAAGAAGGTCTTTGTCGTCGGCCCAAATACATTCTATGCATATCTCAAGACAATTGTCGTCGGGTTTCAGGCCTTACAGATAGAAGAGAAGGCTAAAGAGATTTATAATAATTTAAAGAGACTGGAAAAAGAACTCTCTTTGTTTATCCGGGACTATGGCCTGCTGGGAAATCATATACGAAACTCTTCTTCAAAGTATGAAGAGGGATTAAGAAGAATAGATAAAATATCAGCCAAGATCCAATCGATGGGGGAAGACCAGGTTGAAGATAAAGGTCAGGGTTATACCCAGAGCCAAGAAGCAGAGAATCGAGGAATTTGATCAGGGCCTTAAAGTTTATCTAAACGAGCCTGCACTTTTAGGCAAGGCCAACAGCAGGCTTGTCGAAGTCCTTGCAGCATATTTTAAGACAAAGAAAAGAAATATAACCATAGTAAGCGGCCTCAAGCAGAGAGATAAGATCATAGAGATAAGTGAAGATAAGTGAAAAAGAAAATTTTTTCTCAATCGAAGATTTTTTCGATTCTTCTGTCATAGCCGGATATTCCAAGCCCAAACTTGCCGGCACATTGCCTGATGATTTTTACAAAGCTTTTTCCTGCAGCCACAGAGATTTTTCTCTTAGCTACATGAAACAGCTCCACTCTGATAAAGTGCATGTCGTCGGTAATCCCGGAGAATATTCCGGCGACGGTTTATTCACCTCAGCCAAGAAGCATTTTCTAGTCGTCAAGACCGCAGACTGCCTGCCTTTATTTTTTTTCAGTAAACGATTATCTGTTGCGGGCGTCGTTCATATGGGCTGGCGCAGCGCCGCCGGGGGTATTTTAGAGAATATACCCTACGATCTATCGACCTTTAAAGTAGTGGCAGGCGTGGGTATGCGTTGCTGCTGTTATGAGGTAGGTAAGGAGCTTGAGCAATGCATCAGAATAAAACCTTATCTTAAGAGTAATGGTGAAAGAATATATTTCGATCCTATAGCCTTTGTTTGCGATTCTTTAGCCCGCAGGGGCATGCCAAGGGATAATTTTTTGGATCTTGACTACTGCACTGTCTGTCACAGAGATAATTTTTTATCGTTTCGTAAAACCGCAACCTCAAAGAGAATGCTTTCTTTTATAGGGTTTATAGAATAAGTATTGAAAAAAAATTAGTTAAAATTATATATTTATATGGTAGAATTATTAATCCTTTTTAGGTTTTTTAATCTTGCCTTGATATATGATAACCATGGAATTGAAAAAGACCCCGTTTTATCAAAAGCACCTGGAGCATAAGGCTAAGATAGTAGACTATGCCGGTTATGCTTTGGCTCTTGAATATAAAAGCATTCTTGGCGAAGCCAAAGCCGCAAGAAATACCTGCGGACTGTTTGATGCCTCTCATATGGGCCAGCTGGTCATTTCAGGGAATAAGTCTTTTGATTTTATTCAACAGGCTGTTACCAATGACATAAGCCAGCTTGTCCCGGGACAGATGCAGTATAATCTTTTTCTCAATGACAAGGCTAAAGTCTTAGATGACTGCATGGTTTACTGCAGAAAAGATGATTTTTTTTGCGTGGTTAATGCCGCCAATAAGGAAAAGGTCTATAACTGGCTTAAACAAAAAAAGATCAGCGGTGTGGATATAAGAGATGAAAGCGATGGGACTGCCCTTTTGTCGCTTCAGGGCCCTGTTTCTTCGTTTTTAATAGATGATGTCGTTGAAAGAAAGGTAAGCGATTTAAAATACTTAAGTTTTGAGGAATTTTCCTTTTCAGGTCATAAGATAGTTATTTCTCGAAGCGGCTATACCGGAGAAGACGGTTTCGAGATATATCTTCCCTGGGCCAAGGCTCTTATTTTTTGGGATAAGATATTAGAAGCAGGCCGGGACAGGGGTTTGACTCTTTGCGGCCTGGGTGCAAGAGATATTTTACGTATCGAGGCAGGCTATCCATTATACGGCCATGAACTTAGCGAGGACATAGATCCTTATACTGCCGGTCTGGGCTGGGCTGTAAAGCTTAATAAAGAATTTAACGGAAAGAAGGAATTGTCAGGATTGAAAGAAAAGGCAAGCCTGCAAAAAAGAATAGGTTTTGTCTTAAAAGAAAGGGGTCTGCCGCGGCAGGGTTATGGTGTTTTTTTTAACGGTTCATGTATAGGCAGGGTAAGCAGCGGCATATTTTCTCCTAACCTTGAGCAATTTATCGGTATGGCTTTTGTTGATAGAAATATATTAGGCTCAGCTAAAGATATTCAGATAGGAATAAGGGATAAATTATATAAGGCTGAAGTAGTCCGTTTTCCTTTTATTCAGCCAAGAGTCAAGCCAAGCAAGTAATATTTTTCTTAAAAGGAGGGATAGACCATGAAAGGATTACTTTTTAGCAACTCTCATGAATGGGTAAAAATAGACCACGACATTGCTACCGTAGGCATCTCTGATTATGCCCAGAGTCAGCTCGGCGATGTTGTTTTTATAGAACTTCCCCAGGAGGGCTCAAGCTTTGATAAGAACAGCCAATTTGCCACTATTGAGTCTACTAAAACCGCCAGTGAAGTCTATATGCCTTTAAGCGGAGAGGTTATAAAAGTCAATTCTGAGCTTACTAACAACCCTCAATGGATAAACAATGACCCTTACGATAAAGGATGGATAGTGAAATTAAAGATAAAGAATATAAGCGAAACCGAATCCCTGATGAAAGATGATGCTTATAAGGATTTTGTAGAGAAAGAGGCCCATTAATGCCTTATATATTAAACACAGAAAAAGATGTCAAGGAAATGCTTGGATGTCTTGGCATTTCTTCTGTTGAAGACCTTTTTTCTCACATACCTTCGTCCCTTAAGCTTAAAGAGCCTCTTGGAATTGGCCCCGGCCTTAGCGAACTTGGCCTTAAAAGAGAGCTAAAGGTTTTGGCTGAGAAAAATAAGACCATAGATAAGTTTAATTCTTTTCTTGGAGCAGGCTGTTACGACCACTATATTCCGGCTGGCTTAAAATATTTACTTTCTAATTCTAAATTCGTTACCGCCTATACCCCTTATCAGGCAGAATGCTCACAGGGTATATTACAGGCGATATACGAATACCAGAGCTATATTTGTCTTTTGACCGGCATGGAGGTTTCTAATGCCTCTTTGCTTGATGGCGCTTCGGCTTTTGCTGAGGCAGTTCTGATGAGCATGAGGATATCTAAAAAATCAAGAGTCCTGGTTTCGGCTTCGATCAATCCCCAGTACCGAAAGACCCTTGAAACTTATTTAAGCGGCCTTGACTGTTCTGTCGAATTAATACCTTTTGATAAAGACGGTCTGATTGACCTTGCTTTTTTATCGCGTTCCGTTGATGATGGGGCTTGCTGTTTTGCCCTTCAGAGCCCTAATTACTTTGGCCTGGT
Organism: Candidatus Omnitrophota bacterium; assembly: GCA_016939345.1. GTDB lineage: Bacteria > Omnitrophota > Gorgyraeia > Duberdicusellales > 4484-171 > JAFGHG01. Next base: position 4,348 of record JAFGHG010000116.1, on the reverse strand, counting down.
CGAAGATGCGGCAGAATCCACCAGGATAATCAAAAAATCAAGTGCTTTATCTGTCATGATAACCAATCCCTTGTCTTTGGCTATATTCAAGGAACCGGGTTTACTGGGTATGGATATAGTCTGCGGCGACGGCCAGCCTTTAGGAGGAGGTCTTAGGTTTGGCGGGCCTTCTTTTGGTTTTTTAGCTTCCAGAGAAGCATATCTTCGCCAGTTGCCGGGCAGAATAGTGGGCAGGACAGTCGATAAAGACAACAATCCGGCTTTTTGCCTTACCCTTGCCACAAGGGAACAGCATATAAAGCGCGAGAAAGCTACAAGCAACATCTGTTCGAATCAATCCTTAAATGTTATAGCTGCTACTATTTACCTTGCTTTTATGGGCGAGGCTGGATTAAAGGATGCGGCCGGTTATTCTTTCAGCAACGCCCAGTATCTTTATAAACGGATCAAAGAAGTAAGAGGCGTAAACATGCCTTACGGCCAGGGATTTTTTAATGAATTCATATGGGAGGTTAAAGATCCTGAGGCCGTCTTGAACAAGCTTTACCAAAAAAATATAATCGCTGGTCATTATATTGGCAATGAATTCGAAGAACACAAAAATTGTATTTTAAGCTGCTGCACCGAGAAAAAAACCAAAAAAGATATTGATGATTTAGTAAATACTCTCGCCGAGGTGCTTCATGGATGATTATGATATTAAGGAACCCTTAGAGGACCGGCTGCAGAAGATCAGGCTTGAAGAAGAGCACATCAAGGAGCAGAGGAGGATTTTGCAGTTACAGGAGAACTCTATAAAAGAAGAAAGGCAGGAATTGGTTTCTGAGCAGGAGATGCTTGATCAGGTCATGGAGGAGTTTAAGAAGAAAGAGTTATTGTTAAAAGACAGGGAAAAGGAGTTAAGCCTAAGACAGGGCCTGCTGGATAAAAGATCAAAGCAGGCGCAGTCGTTTAAGGACAGGGAGGATTTTAGGCTGATTTTTGAAAAAAGCAGAGACTTGCATCAGGCTCATTATATTGACAGGCCAGAGGTTCCTTCTAAAGATCCAAATGATTTTTTTGCGAAGAACCTGCTGCGTTCTAGTCTGCCTATTCCTACTTTAGGGGAACTGCAGGTGGTTCGCCATTTTTCTCTTTTATCAGAGAGGAATTTTTCTGTAGACAGTAATTTCTATCCTCTTGGTTCCTGCACCATGAAATATAATCCCAAAATCAACGATGAGCTGTCTGATTTATCCGGATTTATTGATATTCACCCTTTACAATGCCAGCAAGATGTGCAGGGAGCCCTGCAGGTTATATTTAATCTAGAACAGCTTTTATGCAGGATAACTGGTCTAAAAAGGTTTTCCATGCAGCCTTCAAGCGGGGCGCAGGGAGAGCTTTGCGGGATGTTGATGATAAAGAAGTTCCACCAGATCAGCGGCAAGAAGAAGAACACTGTTATTATACCAGATTCAGCTCATGGGACAAATCCTGCAACAGCAGCTATGTGCGGTTTTAAAATACAGATAGTAAAAAGCAATTCAAAAGGTTTAGTCGACCTGGATTATCTAAACAGCCTTGTAAGCGAAGATACTGCCGCTATGATGCTTACCAATCCCAATACTCTGGGCCTTTTCGAAGAAAACATCACTGAGATAGCAGAAATCATCCATAAAAAAGGCGGATTTCTTTATTATGACGGAGCTAACCTTAATCCCCTCATGGGCTTTACGAATCCTGGTTTGATGGGTTTTGATGTTGCCCATTTTAATCTTCACAAGACCTTTTCAACTCCTCATGGCTGCGGCGGACCTGGGGCCGGGGTTATAGGTGTGGGCGAGAAGCTGATTGATTTTCTTCCTGTCCCTCTGGTAGGAAAAAAAGAAAATATTTTTTATTTCGATTATTCACCCTGTAACTCAATAGGGCGTTTAAGGAGTTTTTATGGAAATTTTTCTATTCTGGTCAGGGCCTATGCTTATATATTACGGCTGGGCGAAAGAGGCCTGGCTAGGGCTGCCAGTAATAGCGTATTGAATGCCAATTACATAAAAGAAAAACTAAAAAAGACTTTTGATTTGCCCTATGACAAGACATGTATGCATGAGGTTGTTTTTTCCTGCAGCCGGCAGAGAGAAAGAGGAGCTTCGGCCCTGGATATAGCCAAACGGCTTATTGATTATGGTATCCATCCGCCTACCATGTATTTTCCTTTGATCGTCAAAGAGGCTTTGATGATAGAGCCTACGGAAACAGAATCAAAGCAGACCCTTGATTATTTTATAAAAAGCTTGGAAAAAATAGACAGGGAAATAGACCAGGACCTTCAGAATATCAAAGACTCGCCTCATACCTCTTGGGTAAAACGGGTAGACGAAGTAAAGGCTGCCCGGTTTCCTGATTTAAGATGCAAAATCATTGGCGACTGATTTTAGATGAAAAACACAACGGTTATCATAACATGGCTGTTGACGAATCTCTGCTTTTTCACTTTTCGGAGCAGAAAATGCCTACTCTACGCCTTTATGGCTGGCATAAGCCATGGGTAAGTTTAGGATATAGCCAAAAGGCCTTTGAAGTTGTAAGAAATCAAAAAATACCCATTGTCAGAAGGATAAGCGGCGGAGCCGCAATACTTCACGACAAAGAACTTACTTACAGCCTGGTTTGTTCTTTAGCTGATCTTAACCTGCCTTATAAAGTAAAACCTGCTTACTGTAAATTAGCCGGGTTTTTGAAAGATTTTTATTCTTCATTGGGCCTTGAGGCTTTTTTCGCCCAAGATTTAGGCAAAAAAGAGCTCGGAACCTACGGAAATTTTTGTTTTTCTTCCTGGCAGCACTTTGATTTGATAATATCAGGTAAAAAAATCGGAGGCAATGCCCAGCGGAGAAAAAAAGATATCATATTTCAGCAGGGAAGCATACCTCAACAGATAGATTCTGGGTTGATAAAGGCGACTTTTAAAAATATCAGCCATTGTCTTGACAGGGCCACCTGCCTTGATTCTTTATTAAAGGAAAAAACAGATTTTGATGATTTAAAAGGCAAGCTGGCCGATAGTTTTAAAAACAACTTTAATATCCAATTCGTAAAGGGTAACTTAAGCGAAAAAGAAAACAAAACCGCTGATTTCCTGTTTGAAAACAAGTATCAGAACATTGTATGGAATTTAAAGCATGAAAAAGCCGCCCTGGTTCAATAAAAAGACCGATCTGGGTCTTTGCCGTGAAATGAAACAGATAATCAGGCAGGCAGGCATCAGTACTATATGCCAGCAGGCCCTTTGTCCGAATATCTCGGAATGTTTCAACCATAAAACAGCAGCCTTTATGATACTCGGTGATACCTGCACCAGAGATTGCCGCTTTTGTAATGTGAAAAAAGGAGATCCCTGCGGGCTTGACAGCAGAGAACCTCAAAAAATAATAGAGGCTGTAAGCAAGCTGGGGCTTAATTATGTTGTCATAACCTCTCCTTCGCGTGATGACCTTGATGATTTCGGAGCAGGTCATTTTTGTCTTATAGTCAAAGAGTTAAAAGAAATGTCTTCTGATATAAATATAGAATTGCTTATTCCCGATTTTATGGCCAGATGAGATCTGCTGCAAAAAATTGCTTTTTCCGGATGCCAGGTCGTAGGCCATGATTTGCAGACCTGCCCTTCCTTATATAATAAGGTCAGGTCAGGTTATGATTATTATAGGTCTTTGTCTGTATTAAAGATTCTAAAAACTTTAAACCCCCTGATTTTTACCAAATCCAGCCTTATCTTAGGTTTAGGGGAGAAATCCGATGAAATCAAACTGGTCATACAGGATCTACGTAATGTTGACTGCGATTTTATTGCCATTGGCCAGTATTTGCCTCCCAGAAAGGGAAGTTTCCCTCTAAAAGAATACGTTAGTCTTGAAAAGTTCGATTTTTATAAGAAATATTGTATAAATTCCGGTTTTAAAGGGGTTAGATCCGGTCCATATGTCCGGTCTTCCTATTCAGCTGCCTCTTTATATTTGTCTCTATAATCATATTTTATATATTTAATACCTATATAACCCTTTATTTACAATATTTTTTCCTTTTTTCCCGGAAATCTTCCGTATTTAAGAATCCGCACGCTTACCTCCGGTAATTCTAGTCGCTTAATTTTCTGAAACCAGGTCACTTTGTTTTTTCTGAACCTCCTCAAAACAGCTTTTTCCTTCAAAAATGATTTTTTTTGGCAAAAATTGACTGTTTTTCGTAACATCTTGCAATATAGATAGTTAAGCTTTATAATAAACATAAGGAAATTATAACAAATTTACACAAGATGTAGTAGCATTGCTAAAACCATACAATATGTTGAAAATTATAAAAAATT
>JAFGHG010000115.1 GCA_016939345.1 Candidatus Omnitrophota bacterium | reverse complement strand
GTTTTGCAGTAGAGGGTCTCATTGCGTATCCTTATTTCCTTATATTGCTTAATCTTCAATAAAGTCTAACCCGCGAAGGATTTTTTTTCAACAGAACAAAGGTCTTTACTGAAAACATTTACAGTTTAAAATCGTTATGGAATCTATAAGGATTCGAGGCAAGATATGCTGAGGCTACTTAATATACCTATATCAATAAGAACCACGGGCCCTGATATCTATATAAACCCGCTACTTATAGGAATACCTGGCTACACTGGCACAACCAGATAAGAAAACTCATCCAGCTGATAATCCTCGGTTTCACTGCTCTCCTGATCACTGACTAGTTGGGCATCTTGGGTGTTTTCGATCTGTTTGCCTCTGTAGATTATAAAAGTCAACAGGACTAGACAAAGCAGAATCGCTGTTAAAAATACATCCTTTGTGCCGGCAAATCTAGAGTTCATAAAACCTCCTTTTCAATAAAAACAGGGCCGCAGCCTTAATTTCTGGTCCTTTTTTTTGATTTAAGGAGACGGCCCGATAATGCGCTCCCCGGGATTGGGCCCCTTTTCGCGTTCCCCGATTTTTTATTTGAGCTATAAAAACTTAAAAACCTTAATATAAAAAAATCGAATTTTTTTAGGGAAACTGCTTTGGCTTTAACCCGCAGGCTGGGAAAATAAATGTAGTATTCTTTTTTATTCATCATCGACCTCTTCACTTTCCTGGTTTTTATCTCGGAACCTTCTAACTAAATCTTTTTCGATATCTTTTTTGGAAATAGATCTTGAGTCATTAAAAGCTTCTATTATTTCTTCTATAAGCTTGGTCCTGGGAATATGTATGCCGTGGGTAAAATATATATCTTTGGCCAGCTCATCAAGAAAATCAAGCTCACGACGGTTTAAAAATGTGACTACCCTGAAAGTATATTTATCGATTTTTTTCTCCATTTTTTGCTCCTTTTGGCAAAAAAAGAAAAACCCTCAAAGCTTATAATTTGAAGACTTTGAGGGCAAAAAAAATCCCTAAGGCCTTACCTTAGGGTTAAAAAACCCATCTCTGGCAGCTCCGCTACCCGCTAGGGGCCGGTGGCTTTGCCTCGTAAATCCGCCTCAGCGGATCACGAGGGCACGCGGCCATTAAAAATGGCTTTACGTGCCGTCCCAAAGTCTCCTTTGGTTTGCCTTTAGCAAAGAAAAATTATCAATTATCGATTACCAATTAAAAAATAACATATTTTTGCATAAAAAACAAGGTGCAAAAAAGCAAACTTTGCAATTTTATAATATTGCCTGCAGGAAAAATGCTCGAAAATACTACTTTCTGGCCAGGTCCTGTAAATTCAGGGCAATATTAAAAAGGAGAGATATAACCCCAAGCCTTGCGAAATGAACCGAGGTTACTTCAGCAAAACCCAGGTTAAAAGATGCTTCAAAAATTTTCATAATAACTGAACCGCTGGTCAGAAATATCGCCATTGCCAGAAAGATGTCTTCGCCAAACTCATACCTTGTCTTCATAATTGCCTCCTTTAAAAGGATATACCCAGGGTCATCACCCTCTTATCTTTTGGGCTGTAGAATTTTACCTCGCTATTGGTTATATCAGTAACAACCAGCTCATCAAGCTTATCCTCTTTCTTTAAGATCGTCCCATTGACAACGGCAAAAGGTTCCCGGCTGTCATAGACAATGCCTTCAAGATTATATCCTTGATTGGATTTTGTATTGACTGTTCCTGCCTTGGCTGACATATGGTTAAACGGCTTTTTTTCAGAAATCTTAATCGTGCCGCTTGAGTCATTCTCGATTATAAAAGACCTGACAGCAGCTTTTTTCTCTAAAGACTTGTTTATTGCCAACAAAAAAATTCCTGACAACAGGAACAAGGCAAAAAACCAGGGTAATCTGCTTTTTTTCTTAGAGCGCAGATTTACTTTGACTGGTTTGTTGTTCTTGCCAAAGGCCTGGGGGTCTAAGTTTATATGTGAATTTTTTTTCTGGCTTTCGGCTTTTTTCAAGGCCTCATATATTATGCTCATTTTAATTCCTCAATACAAGCTTTTATAGTGCCGGCATCAAATACCCTGCAGTTTTTGACAAAACCCAAAAGCAATGCCCGGTCGCAAAGCATATTTATCAAACGGGGGATGCCTTTAGAAAATTCAAAGATTAAATCATAGCTCTCAGGCATGATTAAAAAATCCTCCAATTCTGAGATATTCAGCCTGTGTTCAATATACCTTTTTACTTCTTCAGATTTTAAAGGTCTTAAGCTGTGTTTTACAAAGATGCGCTGGCTTATCTGGCGCAATTTCGGCTGGTTTAATTTATCGGCCAGTTCCGGCTGGCCGACAAGGACTATCTGAAGCAGTTTTTCCTGGGCAGTCTCAAGATTTGACAAGAGTCTTATGTGCTCAAGCTGGCTTGGGCTTAGATTTTGAGCCTCATCGATTATCAGGACAGCTGTTGAACCTGAAAGGTTAACATCTATCAAAAAAGAGTTAAGCTGCTTTATGATATCAAAACGGCTTTTCTTTAGGGGTTTGATTCCAAAATCCTCGACTATAGCCTGAAGGAGCTGGGTATGGCTAAAGCTGGGACAGCTTAACATAACTGAAGTCTTGATACTTGAGTCCAGCCTGTTAAGGAGTGTCTTGCAAAGTGTAGTCTTGCCTGTTCCCACTTCGCCGGTTATAAGAACAATGCCTTTCTTTTCCTGTATGCCGTATAAAAGAGCAGCTAAAGCTTCTTTATGGGTAACACTTTCATAAAAAAAACCGGGGTCTGCGGTAATATTAAAAGGCGATTTTTTTATTCCGTAAATTTCCAGATACATAGAAAAACCTTAACTTATAAATTTACCACTGATCAACTATTTTTTTAAACTGAGTAGTCACCGGTTTTGTAGCTAAATAACTCTGCGGCACTGTTTCTCCCGGTGTCAAAATATGAGCTGTTATAAAGATCAGCAAGTCGATTTTTTCTGTATCAAAGGTCCTTCTTTGGAAGGCCAGACCGATTAAAGGAAGATCGCCGAGAAAAGGTACTTTTATAACGCCTTCGCTTTTAACGTCTTTAAGCAGCCCTCCGATAACTACGGTTTCTCCGTCTTTAAGCAGAACCTGAGTCTGCGTTTCCCGGACAAGTATTATCGGGTACTCGTCAGATGTCGTCTGGCTGTTGACTGTTGAGGTAGCAGTGACATTCTCAGAAGAAGAAGTTACAGAAGGATAAAGAGACATATTAATATATCCGTCATCTGATACCTGGGGGACAACATTAAGTTCGATTCCCAGATTCTGATAATAATCAAGCTCTTTGCTGATGCCTACGCTTGTCTCGCTTGATTGTATTTCAGACTTGATGATTGGCCTTTTCTCGCCGACAATTATATATGCCTCTTGCCCGTCGAGGGTAACAACCTGGGGTGCTGATAAAGTATTGGTATCTGCATCTTCTTCCAGGGCATGAAGAACAATTTCATATTGAGCTCCTGTAAATTTTCTGAAAATAAATTCCATACCGGCTGCATAGGGCATAGTTGATGTTATATCGGAAGATTTAGCGTCAAAAACCGAGGGAGAAACATCGCCTGAGAAATAACCTCCGACTCCGCTGGTGTTCTTTTTGCTTGCGCCCAAAATAGAAAATGTACTTCCGGTTGCGCCTGTTGCGCCGGTCCCGAGATCAAAGCCTAAATCCTTAAGAGTATCCCTGTTAACCTCCATAATCCTTGCTTTTATCAAAACCTGACGAGGCATAATATCAATTGCTTTTATGGCTTCGATTATGTTTCTTATGTTAGACTTTGTTTCAGTTATTATAAGTTTTTTTGCCCTTGGACGAGCTCCTTCTTCCCTTATTGCTCTTTCAGTGACCTCCTCACCCTTGACTTTATAGCCGCCTCTGGCTTTCCAGCCTTTTAAAGGCTCGATCTCGAGCACAGATATCCTGCCTCTTGGGCTCAACTGGGGCTCTACCATGGTCTTAACATTATTGGCGTCGAGATACTTTAGGGTATAAGTCTTTACCTCTAAAGGCTCCTGCTGGGCAGCTATAGCGCCTTTTTCCCTTTGTTCAGCCAAATCCTCCAAAGTGGCAACCAGTATTAAGTCGTTTTCAATCCATTCATAACCATAACCATAAGCTTTGAGAATCCCTTCCAAGGCTGTAAGCCATTCTACATCAGTGAGGTTTACCGTAACCAGGCCTCTTACTTCAGGGCTGACGATTATATTCACCTTTCTGGTAACTTTTCCTTCCTCGTCAACTTCAATAACTGCCTTTTGAGCAATTGCCTGAAGGACTATCTGGATATCGGCATCTTTGAATTTAAAATCCTCTTTGGCATAACTAGAAGATAGAAAGCATGAAACCATAAAAAAGGAAACTAAAGTTATTTGGAAAACTTTTCCCATTCTTCCTCCAGTTTTAAAGTAAAACCTTCATTGCCTTTTTGTAGCTTTACTTCTTTTTCGCTTATCTCTAAGATAATATATCCGCCTACCTCCTGGCCTTCAGATAAGACTTCATCATTAATAATAGCCAGGGGCGCTGTGTTTGAGTAGATAATGCCTTTTAGATTAAGGCCTTCAAGATCGACCTCTTTATGGATGAGTATTGCCCCGCTTTTATCGATCAAAGGGCTTAAAGGGTCTCGATTATTGCTATCAAAAGGGTAGCCGCTGACAGCTTTTTCTTTTTCCTGTTCCTGGGCGAGAATTAACAGGTTAAAAGACAAGAAATAAAAAAACAGCAGAATTAATATCCTATTCTTCCTGAACATTTTCTTGTTTGATTAAATAGGAAAATATTATTTCCAGATTATTGTAGGGATAATCGTAATACATATTGAGCTCTTTTCCTTCAAAGAAATATTCACTTCTCTGGAGAAAATCAAAAAATCTTCCCAGATTATGATACTGCCCCTTGGCTTTGATGTTTATAGGCAAATACTGGTATTCTCCGGCCTCGGACCCGGGGTAATCTGTTAATTTTCCCGGAGATACTGCCTGGACTTCAATCGCAAACTCTTTGCTGCTTGAAGAAATAAAAGAAAGCAGTTTCGAGACTTCCCGGGATTGGGTGAATTTGCTATTTAAATTTGCGATATCTGATTCCAGATTCTGCTTCCTTTCTATATATTCTTCTTTTCTCGGCCATTCTCTCTGAACATTTATCAAATCCCTTTCAAGGGCAGCAATGCTTTTATTCAGAATCACTATCCTGCCTATGCTAAAGGGCAGAAGCAGAAACAGCTCCAGCACCAGGACTGCCACCCAGATAGAAAAAATCAAAGTTTGTTTGTCTATGTTCAGCTTTTGCATTCGATAATGAATCTTAGAACCTCTACATTATTATAGGTAGCTTTTTGAGATTCTTTGATATTTAATTTTTTAAATTTTTTGGAAAAATACTTGGTGTTCCGCAAAGAATGTATGAATGTATCAAGATAGGCTAAATGATCCTCAGGATCCTCGGGCCATTTTACCACATATCCTCTTAGACTTAAAAAACCATCCTGGAATTTAAAGCTTTCAAACCATATATTATTGGGCAAAGAAGCAAAAATATCGCCAAGAATAGGAGACATTTCGTACTCAGGAGTAACCACCTCCTCAATGTTCAGGCGCTCGGTATCTAAGCTGGCTATATTGGTCTTAACCTGGTTTATTATGGAAGCCTTATTCTCCCAATGGCTCCACTTTTGATTCAAGCTGTTAAAGGCTTGATTTTTTCCAAAAGAAACAAATAAGAGTATAGAGCTTATCAGCAAAACTACCAGTGCCCCTATTATCACAAAGGGGGTATAGGAAGTGATGCTTTTGATAACATCGCTGGGAGCTGCTTCTTTTTGGGGATTAAGGTTTATTGTTATCTTTCCCATTATCTTAATTCTTAAGATATCAAGCCAAAGCTGACAGCAAAGCTGTTTTTTAATGAAGCAAACTTTTCCTCTGAAAAAACCGGACCCAGACCAGATTTGTCTTTAGGAAAGGTAACAAGGATGTCTACATCTGTATCCAGATACTCATTAAAAGGCCTTGATATGTTTTTTACGCAAGAAAGGCCGCCTGTTAGATAGAGCTTATTGATGTGCTCTCCGCTGTTTACCTCAAAGTAGTCGAAAGAGTTCTTCATCTCTTTGCAAAGGTTTGAAATGCTGTCTTGAGAAAGTTCTAAAAACTCTTCTGAAGTCTTCAATGAGGACAGCCAATTGTTCACGCTGTCAATGGGAATATCTTTTATCCGGGATATTATCTGAAAAATGTCTTTTGTGTTAAGCTTAACATCTCTGGTCAAGAAAGGCACCCCTTTATTTATTATGGTCATGGTTGAAAATTTATAACCTATATCAAGTATGCAGTTGTTTGAGCTCTGGCTTTCTGTATTGTTGGCCAAGAAGAGGTTAACCAGGCATATGCTGTCCAGGGTAATCTCAGAAATCCTAACATTCATCTGCCTAAAAACGGCAAGTATATTATCGACTAAATCCTTTTTAGCAACTGCCAGAAGAATAGTCAGCTGGTTTGGCCCGCTGTCTTTGAGAACCGAATAATCAAAATAGACTTCTTCCGGAGAAAAAGGTATAAACTTATTCATCTCAAAAAAAAGGGCTTGGTGCAGCTTTTTTTTATCCATTTTGGGGAAAGGAAAATATCTGACCAGACAGGCCGGGCTTTTTAATGAGAGCTTGACCTTATCAGAAGACATTTTTTTCTCTTCCCATACCTTTTTAAGTGTTTCTGATAAGTTGGTATTCTTCTCTAGGAAATAGTCGGTTATCGTATTACCTTTTACTAACAGGCCTTTCAGGTAATAATTGCCAATATTAATAACCGTCGTGCTTTCGGAAGATTTCTTAAAAAGAAGGCTGCTTGCCCAATTTTTACTCATTTATTATATGTATTTATTTGAAGAAATTGATTTATTCTTTATTATTATACCACCAACCCTTAGCGGTGCAATATTTTATATGGAGATTTTTGCGCTGTCAAATGCACATAAAGGCGAACAATGACAGTCTTTACTCTATTTCAGTAAAGTTTGAAGGACAGCCAGAGCTGATATGGGTTGTAGGAGCGCTGACATTGACGTTATTAGACCTGCAAAGCAAGCCGTCTTCGTCTGTGTAATAACTGTGACCTTGATACAAGAACTGGGGTTCAGCTGTAGCAAAAAACTGTCGGCTGTTGACTCCGTTTACTACAAAAATATATCCCTGTCGGTTTCCGGTAGCCAAAACCGAATCGATGTAGGGAGGAGAATCTTCGTACAGCTGAGAGAGATTCGCATAAGAAGAGTGGGTGGCCCGATATGATATCTCGGCTGCTGATATGGTGCGTAAAGCCCCTGAAGCTGCAGCTTCCCTGCCTGATAGCCTGGCTCTCAGAAGATTTGGTATGGCTATTCCTGCTAATAACAAAATAATGCCTACCACTATCATAATCTCAACAAGAGTAAAGCCTTTATAGAGCCTGGCCATAATTTTTTTAAAAAAAGAATTATTTTTCTTTAAATCCAGTATAGCTTTTTTTCAGTTAATTTCAACTTAATTATTTTTTGAAACTAATAAATCACCATATAATCCTGAAAGCATACATCTTTGCCTGCTCATTTATGATAAAAGGCTCAAAATACTTTAAGTCCTTTGCTTTCATAAAATATAGCCTGAAAACCAAGCTTCTTCCCAATTCCTGAGGTAAAAACTCCAGGGCCTGCCAGGTCTGGCCGTCGTTGAGAAAAAGTGCTCCCGATGAAACATTTGCTTTCCTGTTCGAAAAAAATTTCACTTCCTCACCGTTAAAAAGGTAATTAAAACTGAAAGCCTCATACTTGGTTCTTCCGGGCAAAAGCGACCTGCCCTGAGATGTTGATCTATCAAAAATTATACTGTTTTCAAAAAAAACACTTCCACCCTCAACTGAGCCTTCGGACGGCAGTCTTAATACACTGAATCTTCTGCTTAGGCTCTCGCTCAATGCCTTTTTTTTCAAGGAAAGGTTCATTTCTTTATAAAGTGATTCTGACTGCTGCCGTGAGAGAGAAAATAATTCGTTTAGTCTTTTAAACTGATTATTTTTTGGTTCTTTTGCATTCTGCAGTAAATAAGCTTTGGAAAAATCCCAGTTGGCTATAAAAGAAAGGGTTGAAATTTTAGACAAAATGCTTTCGTCAATGATCAGATAAGCCGGGGCCGGTCGTTTTACAAAAAGGCAATCTATGATCTTATGCCTTAATCCGCCAGGTAGCTCTGAATCCTCTAAAATAATTTTTGCTTCTTCTTCTTGAGAATGCAAGAGCTTCTTAAGCAGGGCCAGAGATCTAAAATCATCTTTAAAGTAGCTGTTTATCTCATCAAAAAGTCTGTCTGAATAATTATTAAGCATTCTAAAAATCCGCTGGGCATAAAATTCATCTTCAGTCAATAAAGCGCTGGCCAGCCAATAAGCTAAAGGCCTGTCCTGAGACTGAGGGTCAAAAAGCACCTTTCTGTCGGCTATTTCCTTTACCCAGTTGCCGTAATCCCACCAGGCGTTTATAACAGCTACTTGGCTGGTGTCTTCTTTGATTTGATTCAAAAAACTATACCATTGGTCATTTAAAAGAGGGTAGCTGCCTAAAACAAAATCTTTACTATAATGATAGGAGGGATAGATGATTACAAAGATTAACCCCAGAACGCAGGTTGCCAGCATTACCTTAAAAGCTTTTTCTCTGGCCTGGTGTATTTTTAAAAAAATGAACTTAAAAAACATATCCAGCCCTGCCCCGAGAAAAATACTAAAAGGTATGACTAAAAAGAGGCTGAATCTTTTAGCTTTTAAGGTTATTAAAAACATAAAAAACATCCAAAAATTTAAAAGAATAACCGCAGATGCATTCTTGCTTCTTTTCTCCTTCATAAAAATCAAAAAGGCGCTCAGGGAGGCCGCGATAAAAGCATATACCTGGCCAAAGCTCTTTATGATACTAAGAAGGTTACCCGGCTGTAACTCTCTTACTGTGTAATATACATTAGGCCAAATGGAGTTTTGTATTGAGCGGCCGAAATTGATATTAGCTGCAATATTGTTATAAGTAGCAGAAAAAGGTTCTATACCAGCTAACAGCTTGCAGAAAAGAATACTTCCAAGAGTAAAAATAATATAGGAAACAGCTATCCCATAGAGGCTTTTACTCATCTTATCTTTTTCTTTAAAATTAATCAGCGTTTCGTTGACCAGCATGTAAAGAAAAAAGATGTTCACTATCAGGAAGATAAACCACCAGCCTACCCAGGTCCAGGAAAAGAGAGCAAGAAACAAAGAGGCCATAAGACAAAAAAATAATTTTTCAAAAAGCTTACCTGCGTTGATACCAAAAGAAAGGCTCCAAATACACATAAGAGGAAAAAAGAGATTTAATATGTCGCTGTCAAACCATCCTGCGGTGCTTCTTTGCAAAAATATTGGGGCCAGACCAAGAAAAAAAACAGTCCATAAAGCAGACAGGGGAGAAAATAACTGCCGGCAAAAACAATAAGTTGCTATAAAAAATATCAGTAAATGAAACAGAGGCAGGTAAAAAAGAAAGGTCTCTAAAGACAGATCAGGCAGGAAGAAGCTGGCTGCCCTGTAGAGAAAAGCTGAAGAATAAAAAAGAAATCTGGGAGTAGTTACCTTTGCGCCCAAAGGAGCAAGCATAAAACTATCATAAACGGCATTGTTTATTTTTTTATCTCCCGGATAGCCGTTTAAAAGAAAGAGCCGGGTGTGGCGCATCCAGGCATAGGGGTCTACCTCCAGAAGGTAGGTCCGGCCGTCCTTG
>JAFGHG010000114.1 GCA_016939345.1 Candidatus Omnitrophota bacterium | reverse complement strand
GCTGGCCGTCACCCCTTATTCCATAGAAAACATAATCTTGAACTGGCCAGTAAAGATCGTTAAAAGTCGGAGCCCTGAAAGATTTTGCCGCTAAAGCGTGCAGTTTGAAAGTATCAAAAAGCCAGATATTAAAACTCCAGCTGGGGCTGAGCCTGTCTCCAAAATTCGAATAATCATCCCAGCGAAGACCCATTTTTAAAGTGCCGTTATTTAAGAAAAAATTTTCGACATCCAAAACATCCAGCTCTGTCTCAAGGTAAACCCCCTTAACATTGTTGGCATGCTTGGCTGTACTGGTGCTGTCAAGAGTATGTTTTTTGTAATCAAAACCTACTGCTGTTCTGAAGATATCAAAAAAAGTCTGAGAAAACTGGGATTCAAAACCGTAAAGTTTTGCATCATGCACATCTTTGACTATAGGGTCATAACTGTAAAGAAACTCCAAGCGGTCAGAGTTATAATAAAATTTCATAAGAAGGTCCTGGTTTTCAGCCAAGGCGCCGTTATAGGTCAGATCAACGAATTTTTTATACATAAACTGCCTGTCGTCAAGGTTTATCCAGGGAATCTGGCCTACTGAACCGAGCTCGGAGTTATAATATCCTCCGGATACGCTTATCCTGTTTTTTTTATTTATCTGGTAACCAATTTTTGTATTCAGGTTATGGGCTAAAAAATCGCTGTTATCACGGTGCCCATGGCTTGATATATAATCATAAGAAACTGAATAGTCAAAATCTTCGATCTTGCTTCCGTGATAAAAAGATTCCAGATTGGTTGCAAATGAACCGTATCTGCTGGTAACCTCAGTTATCATCTTTTTGTCAGGTGTTTTAGTGATGATATTGACAACTCCCCCCACAGCACTTGTGCCATAAATATTGCTCGCTGGTCCTTTTAAAACTTCTATCCTCTCGATATTGGTCAAAGATATCTGATTAAAATCCGCGACTCCGTCTCTGTGGGTATTTATAGGCCTGCCGTCTATAAGGGTCAGTACCTGGCTGGAAGAAGCTCCCCGGGTATAAATTGACTGGTTGGCTCCTATAGAACCCTGCTCCAGTATATCGACCGAAGGCAGAAGGTCCAATATCTCGCCAATATGGATAATGCCCGACGATTCAATTGTGCCAGAATCGACTACGCTTATATTTTGCGTAGAATACTTATACATCTGCTCTAATTTGGATGAAGTTATGACTATTTTACCAAGGTCTATGCTATAATCTTTTTTAACGACTTCAGCCCTTAGCGGAATAAATTGGGCGGTCAAGAATAAATACCCAAATAAAATCCTTAATAAGCTCTTTCTCATCACTCCTCCTTTTGTGTATATGCCCTAAAAATAAAAAATCCCCGACTGTATAGTCGGGGTGCACCCTGGTTTCTTAGCCCTGAAATAAAAAAATTAGGTCATGGTCCGCGCAAAACCTAAATACTAGCTTACGGCAGGTCTTCTGACTTATCAGCCTTTTTAGCAGCCTTCCCATCTCATAAAAAAGACAGTGGCTAATAATGCTAAAAAGTTATTTCTAGAAAAGAAATGCTGAAATACAGCACCGGGAGTGTCTGCGGTTTTCACGCAGTTCCCTATTAAGCCTTATGGCACCGAAAGTTAATGTTCTTATTTTCAAATAGCTGATTCATTCTACTCTAAAAAGACAGTTTGTCAATTTTTTATTTAGTGATCTTCCTTTTAAAGTCCTTATATTTTAAAAGACTTAAAGTCAAATCATCTATCCGCTGCTGCTGGCCGTTAATATATTCTTTGGGAAGTTTGTATGACTGGTAATTATTTTTTATTTCCTCAGACATGTCTATTAATAAGGGCAGATAGTTTTCAGCATATTCCTGCAATTTAGCCTCTTGCATCGATGACTCGACAAAAGAAATAAGCACTGCCAATGCTTCATCCGCTTTTTGATGATAAATATCAAAACCCTGGGGCGGGTTTAGAGCATTAAGCCTGTCCTGAAGATAGCTTAACTTATTTATGGTCTCTATTGATAGATGATTGATGCCTTCCTGTGTATTGTATAAAGGCTTAGACTGGATATCTTCAAATCTTCTTGCATAAGGCTCAAGGAGCTTACCCGCTTCGTCGATTATGCTGACAGATTGTTTGATGTAAAGTTGGACCTGGGCAAAAAAATAATGCCACTTGATATCCTGCTCATCGTCAGCAGACTGAGGCTGGACCTTGATCTGAAAAGTTAATAAAAAAAATGGGATTAATAGCCAAACTAAACTAACTTTTCTGTACATAGCTATTCCAAAAAAAAGACCTGATAATTCCTAGGACTCAGGTCTTTTCTCTATCTTTGAGTGATTTACGATAATAACCTAGCCCCGAAGAGAAAAGAAGTAAAGAAGCTCCTAAAAAATAGGTATTATCTATTAAAATAAAAATTCCGACTGTTAATAAGCCCATGGCTATAAGACGGTAAGCGGCATATTTATAAATATAGTTAAGAGAATAACTTATTTTCCCTTGGGCAGCATCTTGGTTCCTTAAACTGATAAGCTGCCATAAGGTGTTAAGGGCGATTACAACATTTATCCATGTAGATACTACATAACCTCCGGCAAAAAAATCAAACCAGTAACCTCCCAGGCACCAGGCAACACCAAAGATAAACAAGACAAAAATAAATCTGGAGAAAATATTACGGTATTCATTCGTCAGGTCAGTAAATCTTTTAGGGTATTCAATAAAGCTCTGCCTTTTAATAGCTCTGGCATTGAAATAATTTATTGCCTCACAAAGGATAAATAAGCCTAGAGCAATTGCTGAAATAAGAATTTGGTAATTGCAAGTATAATAAATCATCTATTTTATTTTTTAAAGCTGTTCTTTCAGTATTTTCTCTGCTTTTTCAAAATCCTGGTCATTAAGCACCCATAACTCAGCTAAACACTCTGACCAGGGAATTTGCCCGGCAAAACCGGTAATCTCCTCTCTTTTTACTTCACATTCTATTCCGTAACTTTCAAGGAGTCCCTTGATAATGTGTAACTCTGCTACCTTCAGAGACTTATATAAAAGCTTCATTGCTCTTGATCTTTTTCTTCTATGGTTATGATTGAATAAGCTGGGAGATTTTTAAGGTCATCACAAAGGAAAAATAAATTTATTAACCTGGCATAACTTGGATAAAGGGTGTAATAACTTTCTTTACTTTGGCAAAGAAAATTATCTTCGATATCATAAACAGCCACTTTAATGGCCAAATTCTTTTCGGTCGTATCTTCATTTTTGCAGAAAAAATATGCTTTCATGCTGTAGCCATTCTCTCTGCCAGATTCAATTTTTCTTGATAAAAGCTCATAGCTGATCTTGATATTTTCTAAAGCAGTAAAACTTACTTCCTCGCCCTCTTTAAATTCCACCTTTTGTTCAAAGCCATTTACTTGACAACAGATAAGAATAGCTAAAGCAGATAAGAAAAAGGGGGTCTTAGATTTCAATAAATGTTTAATCTTTCTTGTATCGGCTAATTCTGCATTTTTCATTTTGAATTTTTAATTGTTGATTTTGAATTTCACTATGCCCCCACCCCGACTCGAACGGGGATTTCAGCCTTAGGAGGGCCGCGCTCTGTCCTGTTGAGCTATAGGGGCGATTTAGTATTTGATAAGTGAATAAACCGGGTATTTACCCAGTTTACTTCTTCCTTTGAGGTCGGTCAGTTCAATCAAAAATATTATCCCGGCTATCTTCGCATCCAGTTTTTTGACCAAATTGACCAAAGCATTGGCTGTGCCCCCGGTTGCCAGAAGATCATCAAGGACCAGGACTCGGGAGCCTTTAGGAAAAGCATCTTTGTGTATTTCCAGTGAATCCTTGCCGTATTCAAGAGAATAGGTATGCCTGTATGTATTTGAGGGAAGCTTTCCGGGTTTACGAACAGGAACAAATCCGCAGCCAAGCTTATAAGCCAGTGCCCCGCCGAAAATAAAACCTCTTGACTCGGCAGCAACTATATAGTCTATTTTTTTAGTCTTTACTGCCTCAGCCATACTATCGATAGCCCTCTTGTGAGCTGTTTTATCGTTAAGAAGGGTTGTTATGTCTTTAAAGAGTATGCCTTTTTT
>JAFGHG010000113.1 GCA_016939345.1 Candidatus Omnitrophota bacterium | reverse complement strand
GCTGACCTGTCAATATTCAAAGAACAGCCTAAAAGCAGGGTGTTAATAAAGCTGTCTATGGTCTGGATCTGAAAAAAGCTGTAATGCTTGATTATATTGTCCATTACCAGTTCTGCTGTTTTTGCGGCCTTCTGGCCGTCTAAATCAAGCAGGCTGATAAAATCGTCTTCAGAGCCTGGGACGCAAAGCCCTAAAGCCATTTTCTTAAGATATGTGATAATCCTCTCTTTCATCTCGATCATGGCTTTATTGGTAAAGGTAATTGCTAATATTGAACGTAAAGGCATCTTATCAGGCATGTGTTCAGGGCTAAAAATCAGCTGTAAATAGCGCTTAGCCAGGGTGTAAGTCTTGCCTGAGCCGGCAGAAGCTTCAACAACTAATACCTGCGGGGATTGAAGTTTTATAAAATTATCGTCTCTAGACATAAGTATAATTAGCCGGGGGCACTAACAGCAGTTTACTTTCAAGAAGAACAGAATCCAGAGGATAAAAGATTTGAAAGGCTACTTAAAAAACCTGTCCTGCAACTTTTTAAAATAGTAGTTGGAAAATTTTTCCTGCTTGGCTTCTTCTACATCTAATATCTCGCCTCCGCAGAAATAACCTACCTCGGGTCCGATAAACTCAGACCAGACGACAACCATTTTTATTCTTACTGAATCAAGTTCGTCAGGAATAAAATAATCAATAAGCAATACCTGGCCTTTTTGCCATTCGTTCTGGCAGGAGAAACATACTCCCATAAGAGAAAAATTTCTGCTCTTGGCAGAACATACCCTTCCTACCTCGTTTAAAGTATGCACCTCTAAAAAATCTCCGGTATCAAGCCTTACTAAACGCCTTTTATTGTCCATATTTACCGATTATATCAAAAAAGGCCAAAAAATATATCATTTTTTCTCTTTTGGGTATTTAACCTTTTTTGCCTGCTTAAGGACTTCATGACGCAAACCAAGTTCTAAATCCAGGCCGTCTTCAAAGGCAATCCGGCAAAATTCAAAAAGCAATTTTGAAAAGATATCCTTTTTATCCCTAGCTTGGCCTGCTTTACCTAAATATTCCAAAAACTTCTCCGAAACATAAGCCTTTTTTCTAAAAAATTGTTTCTGGTCTTTTATATGCTTGCATTCTTTAAAAAAAATATTAGCCAAGACCAGAGAAGGAGCGGTTTTGGGAAGCCTGTTTAAAACCGATTTGCGCTTTTTAGCCTTTGCTTTATTCTTGATCCAATAGCTCAATACTTCCTCTTTTGTCCTCAACTTCTTATTAGAAAAGACATGCGGATGACGGCTAATAAGTTTATAATTAACTGCCTGAAGTGTATCTCTCAGGGTAAAATCTTTATCCTCTTGGCACATCTGAGTTATCACGATAAGAATTAGGAAAATATCCCCCAGCTCCTCTTTTACGCTGTCGACTTTAGCAGCACTCATAGCCTCAATAAGCTCATAGACCTCTTCTATAAGATAATGCTTCATATTATCCTTAGTCTGAGCTATATCCCAAGGACAGCCTCCTGGTGATCTCAGAGTTTTTATGGTCTTAACCAATTGATCAAATTCTTTCATGAAATACTCTTAATTGATATTTTATTATTTGATTTTCATTTCTAACTTATACCTAAATACAATATAAACTATGGACTATGGACTATTATATATCTTATCCCAATGCACTATATCTGATAATGGCCTCTTTGGCACATGAAGGCGCTTATTATCATCAAGCCAGTATTTTACGGTTGTAGCCGAAGTTTCGAGTTTTGGCTTCTCTGCTGGGTATCCAGCCGCAACTACCGAATCTATCTCAAATCCAGCCGGTATTTTTAAAGCTTTTCTTAAACCTTTTCCATCAAATGCTCCAATCCAGCAGCAGGCAACGTCTTCTGAAAGGAAGGCCAGTATCAAATTCATAACCGCAGCGCCGATATCTCTCAGGTTATAATTGTCAGACCTTTTTTTATTGGCAAGAACTATTATATAGAGAACAGGCCTGTTTTTTTCAGAAGGAGTTCTTAAGGGTTTTATATAGCCTGCCCAGCTAAGAAAAGGAAAAACCTTGTCTTTATGGCTGGATGAAGCAATAACAAGGTATTCGATAAACTGCAGATTAGCAGCAGAAGGCGCGCAGCGGGCTGCGTTTAAGGCTCTCTTGATAGCCTGCTTTGCAATCTTTTTCTGTTTAAAAAAACGGATTGTCCTGCGTCTAGTTATCAAATCATAAATATTACTCTTCATGATTTTATCTAAACTTTTTTATTCGGGTCAGGGGCAAACCCGCCCCTGCACAAGGGTACCCCCAAACACATAAATCGGTACCGATGCGTCTTATCTCTATCTTATCCAACTCAACAGCCTGATTCAGCTTTTTTATTCCCTGAGCACCGACTGAAGCAAGGCTTCTCTTGCCTCCGATTATCTTGGGTGCGATAAAAAAGTAAACTTTATCGACCAGCTTTTGATCAAAGAATCTCCCCAGGGTCTCTGAACCCCCCTCTACAAAAACCGACATTATGCCCAGCTTAAAAAGCATCTTTGACGCCTTTTTTAAACAAAACCAGCCACTTGAATCTTTTTTTAAAAAAAACACCTTGGCTTTGGGAAATATTTCAAGAGCTTGCTTTTTTTTAGACAAAGAGGTAAAGATTATAAGTTTCTCGGGATGCCTTTTATTTATACAGGATTCTTCAGGTATTTTCAGATCAGGATCTATAACCGCCTTAAAGGGTATTCTCTTCTTTCCTTCCAGGCCGGGATCATCAAGCAAAACAGTATTAACCCCGACAAGAACACAATCATATCTATCCCTAAGACTCTTTGCAAAATCCCTGCCCTTTTTCCCTGTTATCCATTTTGATTCTCCGCTGCAAGTGGCTATTTTGCCGTCTAAACTCTGGGCTACCTTTGCTACGATAAAAGGAGATTTTTTTCTCATATTTTTAAAAAAAACCTCGTTTAACTCTTCTGCATCTTTCCGGAATAAACCCGTGTCGACTTTAACCTTTGATTTCCTCAATTTTTTTATTGAGGCCCCGTTTACTTTAGGATTCGGGTCTTTTACGGCTATAACCACTCTCTTGAATTTATGTTTAAGAATGGCATCAAGGCAAGGCGGAGTTCTGCCCCAGTGGCAACAAGGTTCTAGATTCAAATAGAGGGTGGCCCCCTTTAAGCTCCGGGAATCTGTCCTTTTTATCGCTTCAATCTCAGCATGGGGCCAGCCGCTTCTTTTATGAAAACCTTTGGTAATGATTTTATCTTTTTTTGCTATGACCGCACCGACCATGGGATTAGGGGAAGTAAAACCTTGGGCTTTACCAGCTAAAGATAAAGCAAGAGACATAAACTTTTTATCTTGATCAGAAAATCTCGGCATGTATTTAAGTTTTGGCCTGAGCCAAGCGGCTTTTCATTTCGACAATCCAAGAATAAGGAATTTTTACCTGTCCGATATTTGTATGTGCTTTATAACTGCCGTGGGCGTCAGAACCGCCGCTTTTAAGCAGATTATATTTGGAGGCCAGATTAGAGTATAAAGACCTTTTTACCGGCGGCATCCCGGGATAGATTACTTCCAGACCGTCTATGCCAAGGCAGATGAATTCTTCCACCCAGGATTGATCGGCAATCATATGAGGATGCGCAAGAAAGCTTAAACCGCCGGATGCTTTGATCAAATCTATGGCTTCCTTGACTGAATGCTTGAAGCGTGAACGGTAGGCCGGCCGTCCAGGAGAGAGATATTTTCTAAATGCTTCTCTAAGAGAAGAAACTTTTTTGTTTTCAATTAGTTCTAAGGCCAGATGAAGCCGGGTAGGAATGTTCTGGCCTATTTTGGAGAATAAAAGTTCAACGTCCAATTCAAGGCCAAGCTCGTTTAACTTTTCGACCATAAAGCTGAGCCTTTCCCGGCGCAGGTCCCTGATGTATTCTAATTCTTTTAAAAGTTCAGGGTAACTGCTGTCTATAAAATATCCCAGGATATGAACTTCGCAGTCTTTATGCTGGGCGCTGATCTCGATAGCCTCGATCAATTCAAGATTAAAAGCGGTGCTGTAATTTTTAGCCGGCGGAATAGCCTTAACAGTATCATGATCAGTAACGGCAATACAGCACAGGTTCCTCTGGCTGGCATCTTTGAAAATGCTCTCAAGATCAGCATCGCTGTCAGAATAATTGGAATGGATATGCAGGTCGCAGAAACCTTCGCTTTCTTTCACTTTTAGCTTCTCCCTAAAAATACGCTGATCTAATCTGCCTTGTCTTTTGAATTTTTACTTTCTACCTTGTATATCTTATCAAGAATGCCGTTTACAAATCTGGGAGAATCAATGTCGCCAAAACGCTTTGCCAGCTCTATTGCTTCATTGATCGATACCTTAGGAGGGATATCATCTAAAAACATCAGCTCATAACAGGCCATTCTAAGTATATTGCGGTCGATAACAGCCATGCGGTCGATTTCCCAATTTTTAACGTGTTTTTTTACAAGGCTGTCAAGGAATCCTATATTCTGCCTTGTTTCCTGGACCAGGCGGGTGGAAAATTCAATTACTTCTTCTTTCTGGGGATACTGCTCGAAGTAACTATTTAGGGCATCATTGATCTGGGCCTTAGAGATTTCAATTTGATAGAGAAGGCACAAGGCTATCTCTCTGGCTTTTGATCTTAAACGCATAAATTGGATTAGAGCTGTGAAAAAACACTAGCCATGTCCAGAGCTGAAAGGGCTGCGTCCCGTCCTTTGTTTCCTTGCTTTGTCCCTGCTCTTTCTATGGCCTGCTCAACAGTATCAGCAGTTATTATCCCAAATACAACCGGAATCTTTTTGCTTATCGCTGCCTGGGCAACTCCTTTGGCTACTTCTGAGGCAATATAATCAAAATGAGGAGTATCTCCGCGGATTACAGCCCCCAGGGTAATTATTGCGTCATAATTCTTTGTTTCAAGCTTACTCAAAAGTTGCGGTATCTCAAAAGACCCGGGGACCCAAATCACGGTTATATCCTTATCGAGCGCTCCGGCCTTGTTCAGAGTATCAAGACAGCCGCCTAGAAGCTCTTTGCTGATGAATTCATTAAAACGCGAAACCACCACAGCTATTTTTTTACCGCTTCCCTGAAGTTTTCCTTTTATTTCTTTCATTGCCATCCTCCTTATCCAATATATTTTATCCAGATTAAATTCTAAATCCTAATCTCAAATTTCTAATTTGTCTCGGATTTCGATATCCGAATTTAAATATTTAGCGCCTAACTCCATTATAACAGGTGGTCTAATTTATTTTTCTTGGTATCTAAATAGCACTTGCTTTGGCCTGAAGGCTCAATCTGAACCGGCACTCTCTCGATTATTTCAAGGCCATAACCTTGAAGTCCTATTATTTTCTTGGGGTTATTAGTCAAAAGCCTTATCTTTTTAACGCCTAAGTCTACAAGCATCTGGGCACCTATACCATAATCTCGTAAGTCTGCGGCAAAACCAAGCATCTCATTGGCCTGTACAGTATCAGCCCCTTTATCCTGTAACTTGTAGGCTTTTACTTTTGCTTTAAGGCCTATGCCCCTTCCTTCCTGGCGCATATATAAAAGAATCCCGCCATGTTTAGATATCTCTTTCAGCGATCTTGAAAGCTGAAGCCCGCAGTCGCAGCGGCAAGATAAAAAGGCATCTCCGGTCAAACACTCAGAGTGAACCCTGACTAAAACGGGTTCATCGGAAATATTTCCCTTTACCAAAGCGATATGTTCTAGGCCGTCAACTAAAGATTCATAAATATGGAGCATGAATTCGCCATAGTGAGTCGGCAGCTTAGCAGACTCAATTTTTCTTATCAAGCGTTCTTTGCTTCGGCGGTATTCGATCAAAGAAGCTATTGTGCATAGTTTCAAATTATGTTTTCTGGAAAATTCAATCAAATCCGGCAGGCGGGCCATTGAACCGTCATCTTTTATTATTTCACATATTACTCCGGCCGGATAAAGACCGCTTAAACGGGCAAGGTCTACAGAAGCTTCGGTATGTCCTGCCCTGACTAAGACCCCGCCTTCCTGGGCCTCTAAAGGAAAAAGGTGCCCTGGTTTGATCAAATCTGAAGGAGTACTGGCAGGATTTGCCAAAATCTCAACTGTCCTTGCTCTGTCGAAAGCAGAAATGCCGGTAGTTATTCCTGAGGCAGCATCTACTGAAACCCGCCAGGCAGTCTTAAAAGGGTCTTTTGAACCCTGATAGTGCATGGGCTCCAGATGAAGCTGGCTTATTCTTTCTTTGGTAAGAGGCACGCAAACCAAACCCCTGGCTTCGGTAATCATGAAATTGATGATTTCAGGGCTTGCATGCTGAGCGGCAACAACCAGGTCGCCTTCGTTTTCGCGGGACTCATCATCAACGACAATCACTGGTCTGCCTTGTTTAAACTGAGGGATTATCTCTTCTATGGGACTGAACATAATAAATTTTGAAGTAAAAAACGAGGCAAAGTTAAGACAAGCGCAAATTTATCTCTTGGTCCATTGAAAACGGCGTCTGGCGCCTTTTCTGCCGTATTTTTTCCTCTCTTTAGCTCTTGGATCGCGGGTAAGAAGGTCTTGTCTACGCAAAACAGCTCTTAACTGAGGGTCCCATGCTACCAGGCACCTGGAAATTCCCAAGCAAAGCGCCCCAGCCTGGCCGCTTTTGCCGCCGCCGCAGACATTAGCTGAAATATCAAATTTTTGACCCAGCTCTGTAACAACAAGAGGTTTTTTTACCTGCATTACGTTATCAATAGTGGCAAAGTAATCAGCAAAATCCCTGCCGTTTACAGTTATTTTACCTATTCCTTGGGGCTGCATCCTTACTCTTGCTATGGCTTCTTTTCTTCTTCCAGTGGCAGCAAATACTTCCTTT
>JAFGHG010000112.1 GCA_016939345.1 Candidatus Omnitrophota bacterium | reverse complement strand
GTTTATCTCTCTTGGCTTTAACCCTTACGGTATAAAGAGCCCAGGAATGAGAGCTTTCCAAAGGCTCAAAAGGAATGGTTATAAACTTTTGTCCTTTTAGATGTTGCTTGTAAGTCTTGGCGACTTTCTTCCTTGCCCGGTTAAATTGATCGATATACTTCAACTTTGCAGATATTACAGCTGCTTGAATTGTATCCAGGCGGGAATTATAGCCTAAATTTTTAACCTCGCCGTTTTTCTCCTGGCCGTGGTGCCTTAAAGACCTTAAGCAGTCTGCTATTTTTTTGCTGTCAGTGCATATACACCCTGCATCGCCCCAGGAGCCCAGGTTCTTGGAAGGGAAAAAACTAAAAGCGCCACAATCGCCAAAAGTTCCTAGTTTTTTCCCCTTATACTCGCCGCCGAAAGACTGAGCGCAATCTTCAACGATAAAAAGACCGTTTTTCTTTGCCACCCGGCTAATCCTTTCCATATCGCAGGCCAAGCCGTAAAGATGAACAGGCATGATCCCTGCGGTTTTTTTATTAACAGCCTTCTCAAGAGCCTTAGGATCAAGATTATAAGTATCAGGATCTATATCAACAAAAACAGGTTTTGCTCCGGCTCTGGCTATAGCCTCAGCAGTAGCAACAAAAGTAAAGGGAGTAGTAATTATCTCATCGTCTGATCTAAAATAGGCCCGGCCTTTTTTAATCAGGGCAACTGCCCGCAAGGACAATAACAAGGCATCAGTCCCTGAGGCAACCCCTGTAACATTTCTGGATTTTAGATATTCGGCGATACTCTGCTCACACTCTTTCACTGAAGGCCCGAGTATCCATTGCTGATACTTAATGCAGGCATTTATGTTCCTGCTGATATCTTTCTTTAGGTAATCGTATTCGGCTTTAAGATCAAGTTGGGGTATGGCCATTGTTAAATAATTTATGATTTAAGTGGTTAGCTTAAAATATTCTATGGTCTCCTTCAAGCCATCCTCAAGGATGACTTTCGGCTCCCAATGAAGCATCTGTATGGCTTTTTTTATGTCCGGCTGTCTTTGCCTTGGGTCATCTTCCGGAAGATCGGAATATTTTATCTTTGATTTGGAGTTGGTCAACTTAAGCACAAGGTTGGCTAATTCAGATATTGAAAATTCACTGGGATTTCCGAGATTGATCGGCATTTGATAATCTATATCCATAAGCCTTATTATGCCTTCTATCAAATCGTCTACATAACAAAATGAACGGCTTTGGCTTCCGTCGCCAAAAATAGTAATATCTTTGCCATGCAATCCCTGAACAATAAAATTTGATACTACTCTGCCGTCATCGGGATGCATGTTCGGACCATAGGTATTAAAAATCCTGGCTACTCTGACATTAAGATCATGCTGCCTCATATAGGCATAAGCAAGTGCTTCAGCTGCCCGTTTGCTCTCATCATAGCAGCCTCTTACCCCTACGCTGTTGACATTACCCCAGTATTCTTCAATCTGAGGATGAATAAGAGGATCGCCGTAAACTTCAGAAGTTGAAGCCAAAAAAAACTTGGCTTTTTTATGCTTGGCAATGCCCAAGCAGTTATGGGTCCCCAGTAATCCTGACTTAAGGGTTTTTATCGGGTAGCCTAAATAATGTTTAGGTGAGGCAATGGAGGCAAAATGAAGAACCCAATCCAGCTCTCCTTTTATATATAAAGACTCTGAAATATCGAACTCGATAAACTTAAAATTAGTATTATACAGCAGTTCCTCGATATTATTTTTTGAGCCGGTTATGCAATTATCTACACAAATAACATTATGTCCGTCATTCAGGAGACGACGGCATAAGTGCGAACCGATAAAACCCGCTCCGCCAGTTATAAGGATTTTCATTTTGACTCCTTTACCTTATTTTCTTTAAACCAGTTTACAGTATGCTTTAGGCCTTGATAAAAATCGATCTTTGGCTGCCAGCCAAGCAAATCAGTGGTTTTATTGATGTCTGCCTGGGTTTTTTGAACATCTCCCGGCCTTTCGTCCAGATATTGCGGCTCAATATTAATGCCTGTTATCTCTTTAAGAGCCCTTAGTAGGCTGTTGACTGATTGAGGATTTGAACTAGCCACATTAAATATTTCTCCAATGGCCTTGTCTTTGACCAAAGCCAAGATATTGGCTTCAACTACGTTTTCTATGTAGGTAAAATCTCTCTCCTGATTCCCATCACCGTAAACCGGAGGCCTTTCTCCTTGCAACAGGCAGGTTATGAACTTCGGGACCACTACCGCATACTGGTTCTCAAGAGACTGCCTTGGGCCAAAAACATTAAAATAGCGCAATGATACTACTGGTAACCGGTAAAGCTCTGTAAAAAGATAAGCATAGACTTCACCTAAAAGCTTACTGGCCGCATAGGGTGAAACAGGTCTTGGATAGTCACTCTCTTTTTCAGGAAAATCAAAACGCTGGCCATAGACTGAACTGCTTGATGCAAAAACCATGCGTTTTATGCCGAAATCCCTGGCTTTAAGCAACAGCCTTAAGGTCCCGGTAACATTAACCTGGTGGTAGTCAAAAGGTATCTCTACTGATTTTGGTACGCTGCGCAGAGCTGCCTGGTGAGAGATATAATCAATGCCTTTTAGATGCTTGTTAAGAAATTCTTCAGAACTAAAGTCCTCCTCGATAAATTCTATTTTTGATAAATTATGTTCTATATTATTGATATTGCCTGTAAGAAGGTTATCAACCACTATTACTTTTGAGCCTAATTCTAATAACCTATCGACCATGTGGGAACCGATAAATCCAGCCCCGCCGGTTACCAAAACTTTTTTTCCCTTTAATATTTCAAACATAATTATCTTTCCTTCTGGCTAACTGCTGATTTTTAAAGCCTGATAACGTTATTATAGTCTTTTTTATAGACATTACGAGTGTCAAAAATAAACTTGGCTTTTTTTCTCAGCGACATATAGTCTACATTTGAATTATCAGTGATTATAACTACACAATCAAACTTATTTAAAGACTTCCCGGCCAAAGATATCCGCTTTAAATTAATAGCATTTATCTTTAAAAAAGGGATTAAAGGGTCATAAAAACTGACCCTGGCATTTTGCTTTTGCAGAAGCTCGATTATATCAAGGGCCGGCGATTCTCTTAAGTCCTTAACATCTTTCTTATATGTTACACCCATTATAAGTATCTTAGCGCCCCGCAGAAGGACTTTTTTCTGGTCTAAAATGTCTTTTATCCTGCAAAATACGTATCTGGGCATAAAATGATTCATGTATGATGCCAAATCAATCATCTTGGTTTTAAACCCAAGTTTTTTAGCTTTCCAGGATAAATAAACAGGGTCGTCAGGAATGCAATGCCCTCCAACGCCCGGTCCGGGGTAAAAAGGCATGTAACCGAAGGGCTTGGTCTTGGCTGCCTCAACAACCTCCCAAACATTTATTCCCAGTTTATGGGCAACGACAGCAAACTCATTGACCAAGGCTATATTAACCAAACGAAAAGTATTCTCAAGAAGCTTGCAGCTTTCAGCCACTTCAGGAGAAGAGACATTATAGACTTTATTTATTATTTTTGAATAAAGACAATTAGCTATTTTTGTGCTTTTAGGCGATAATCCTCCAACTATTTTAGGTATTTTGATCAAAGGATGCTCTCTGTCTCCAGGATTTACTCTTTCGGGAGAAAAGCAAAGAAAAAAATCTTTTTCCTCTTTCAACCCTGACTGTTTTAGTATAGGAAGGACTATCGTCCTGGTAGTCGTAGGAAATGATGTGCTTTCAAGAATTATAAGCTGGCCCTTTCTTAAATATTTTTTGGCATCTTTTGCGGCTTTAAGAATATAAGAAATATCAGGTATCTTTACTTTGCGCAATGGCGTAGGAACGCATATTATTATAACATCGGATTCTTTTAAGACTTTAGCCTGGGTTGTGGGAAAAAACTTTTTTTGTTTTATATTCTTTAAAACCTCTTTGGGGTCGATATCTACAATATATCTTATACCTTTATTAAGGTTGTTTATGCGTCTGGGGTTATTATCCAAACCCCAGACAAAAAAGCCTTTTCTGTTAAAAGCGACTGCTAAAGGCAGACCTACATAACCCAGGCCGATAATACAAATTTTAGCCTGTTTTTTTAATATCCTATTCCTTAATATTTTTTCCCAGTCCATTTTTAGAACTAAATAAAATCCTGATTTAGAGCAATATTAAAATAAGGCAAAAGCGGATAAAAACAGCGGCGGGGGTTGATGAAATCCTCCAAAAACTTATAGTTTTCCCATTCCAATATAATCAAATTCTAATTTACGCAAAGCATCGCCATCGAACATATTTCTGCCGTCAGCAATAAAGGGATAATGCATTAATTTCTTGATCTTTTTAAAATCAAGCTTATGGAATTGATCCCATTCAGTCAAAAAACAAAGGCAATCGCAGTCTTTAACCGCTGAATAAGGGTCTTGTGAAAATTTAAGCTTACTTGATGTCTTAAATATCTTTTTGGCCTGGTTTTGGGCTTGTGGATCGAATAGTATTAGATGAGCCCCTTCATTAATAAAAGATTCTATGATATTAACCGAGGGCGCACAGCGCATATCATCGGTATCAGGCTTAAAAGAAAGACCAAGTATTGCTATTTTCTTGTCACGCAGTATCCACAGATGTTCTTTAACCTTCTCAACAAAACGAATCCACTGCTCCTTGTTTATGTTTTCAACCTCTTTTAAAAGATTTAGTTCATAGCCTAATTTTTTTGCTATGTAGATAAAAGCCGCTACGTCTTTAGGGAAACAGCTTCCTCCGTAGCCTATACCTGCCTGAAGAAATTCTTTGCCTATCCTTTTATCGAGCCCCATGGCCAAAGAAACCTTTTCCACATCAGCTCCGGCCAAATCACATATATGAGAAACTACGTTTATAAAGGATATTTTTGTCGCCAGAAAAGAGTTGGAAGCATGTTTAATCAGCTCTGCGGTATTTATATCGGTTACAATCAAAGGTGTTTTTAAGGATGCGTAAATATCCTTGAGTATATTCTCTGCCCTTTTTGATTCCACACCTACCACTATCCGATCGGGATAGAAAAAATCATACACTGCTTTTCCCTCTCTGAGGAATTCGGGGTTTGAGGCAACATCAAAATCAACATTACTTTTCTTATAACGGTGGATAGCTTCCTTGACTTTTCTTCCGGTCTTTACGGGGACAGTCGATTTCTCTACTATTAATTTATAAGAGTCAAGGTTTCTGGCTACGATCCGGGCTACATTCTCCACAGAACTTAAGTCTGCCGAGCCGTCTACCTGCGGCGGTGTGCCTACGGCAAGAAAAATCACCTCTGATTTTTTTATCCCCTCTCCTAAAGCCGAAGAAAAACTTAGATTGCCGCTTTTAATATTTTTTTTGACCAGAGGCTCAAGCTCAGGTTCGTAAAAGGGTAGCTTTTTTTTCTTCAAAGACTGTATCCTATGCTCATCGCTGTCAACACATACAACCTTATGGTTTAGTTCAGCGAAACAGGCTGCAGCGACAAGCCCGACATGGCCGGCCCCGACTACACAGATAGAATATCTTTTTGTATACTTTTTCTTTTTAAGTTTTTTTGGTGATGTCATATTGCTTCCTTTAATATCTTGTCTTGGCGCCTTTATAAGTCTGGTCAAAGTCAAAAGAAATATCAGGAAAGGCCTTTAAAGTAAAAGCGACCCAGAAAGTAAGGTCTTTGCCGCCTCTCTGGTGCCTGTCGATATCCAAACCTAAATCCATCCACCAGCAGTGAAGATCTTGACGAAAAGCATACTGCTGCCTTTCAATATCATCGGTTGTATATTCATAGCGCAGATAGCTTCGAAATTGAAGTTTTGGGCTTAAACGGTATTCAAAATCAAGGGTGCCAAGGCTGCTGTCGTCACGAAGATACCTGTGGCCTAAAGCAAATGAATACTTTTCTCTTTCAACTTCCTCGCCGTTCTCCATTACCTTGAATTTGCCGCGGAATTTAAGGTCAGCATTGACCTCTAAAAATTTTTGAGTGGGGACATCATAAAGAGTATCTGCAGCTAAAGAGATATTCTTTGTGGGATAAAGCTCCATATCGGCAATCACGCTCGTAAAGTGGCTGCCTTTTCCTTCGGGATGTATGGTGTATTCTACAGCCGGACTGAAATAAACCAGGTCCCATATCTCTCCGGTCTCCTCATTTTTCGCCTGCAATTTATTCTTCAGGGTAAAGGTTACTGCCTCTCCTCTTGAACGGCGGTCATATTCGTCAAATTGGAATATATCCTCATCAGAAGCTGTTGGTTTATGGCGGTAGCTATACTGGACTTCAGGGGTGATTACATGGCGTATTTTATCTATTCTCTCCCCAAACATACTCCAACCCATATTAACATACTTAAAAATCTTTGTGCTTAATGTGGTTCCAAAAGCAGGTGTTACCCTCCATACATCGCCTAAATCAGCACCAGGCCTTTTAGAATAATAGGTAACATAAGGGCCAACATAGGGATTGATCTCAAGCCACTTGATGTTATTTTGATAACTTAAAACATTATGGGTATGAAAACGCAGGGTATCGTCGTTCTCTGCTCTGGCATAATTCATTTTCAAATTAGAAAATAAATCCTTAGACTGAAAATAAAAATTGCTATTACCTATGTTCTGCCTGTAAAAATTATATTCGAGCTGGGGAAGATACTCCAGGTCTGACCAGAATGGATTAACTTTTTTCTGGGCAAGCAAAGAAACTGAAGACTTATCCATGCTGTAATTAATAAGTGTGTAGGTTTTGGGATGAGGTTCAATATTATATTCACGTTCAAAAAAATCTTTCATAAAAAACTCATCTGAAAACTTATGATATTCGCTTTTTATTGAAAGCCTGGGATTTGGATTCCAGCTGTAAAAAAACTGGCCCTTATAGCGGTCATCCTCAAGCCGTTTATCGGGAATACTTCTGCGGTCAGGATAGATATCGAAAAATTCTTTACGGTTAAACAAATCGTAAAGGTCATCTTCCAAACGGTAATACTGTATAACGGCTTCACCGAATTTCTTTGTCTCCATCTTATGGGCTATACCTAAACCCAGACCGCGTTTATCATACCAGTCAATAAAAAGCTTGCCTTTGTTCTGGTCATTAAGGGTGTATCTCCAGCGGGTAAGAAGGTAGTAGCCCCATTCTTTATTTTTTCCCGGATATATCTCAAATTGAAAAGCCTTGTCTTTTAAGGACTGAGAAAAAAAGGGGATATAGAAAACAGGGACTTTACCGACTTTTAAAATCACATTCTTGGCTACGACTTTATCGCCGGGGTAGACCGTGACTTTTTTGGCAATAAGCCGATAATGGGGTTCAGCTAAATCACAAGTGGTAAGGGAAGCGCCTTCAAGGGTATAGCTGTCTTTTCCCTGTTTTACGCTTCCCCTGGCTCCTCCGTAGAGCGGCGGGTCTTCAACCCTTACATCCTGCATCTGGGCATTGAAATTATTAAAATCATAAATAACATCCCTGCCGAAAATAGTCGAGCCCTCACGTACTATCTTTACTTCGCCTTTTACATAAGCAAGGTTGTTGTTCACGTCATATTCAGCTTCATCGCAGTAAAGCTCGACCTCTTTATATTTCATCTTTACATTGCCCTTGGCTGACACCTTGCCTTGATCCTGAAGATAGTTTATCTCATCGCCATCAACTACTACCGGAATGATCTTATCCTGGCTAAAAGCTGAAATTGGAAGCAGAAAGAAAAGAAAAAAGAGATTTAAAGCCATAAATGACTCAAGAAAACTTTTCATTCTGATCATATGAAGTATTTCATTTTTTTTCAAGGCCTGTCTTTAATTTTGCCCAGTCATCTAAAAACCTTCTTATGCCTATATCGGTCAAAGGATGATTCATCAGTTTTTCAATCACGCTAAAAGGCACTGTTGCCACATCAGCTCCCATACGGGCCGACTCCAAAAAGTGTATAGGGTGCCTTACCGAAGCGGCTATTATCTGTGTAGCAATATTGTAATTATCATATATCAGCCTTATATCTTCAATGAGCTGCATGCCGTCTGTTGATACATCATCGAGCCTGCCGACAAAAGGAGAAACATAAGCAGCTCCGGCTTTTGCAACTAATAATGCTTGAGATGGAGAAAAACAAAGAGTCAGGTTTGTTTTTATGCCTGCGTCAGAAAGCTCCTTGGTGGCTTTTAACCCCTCAACGGTAGATGGAACCTTGATAACTATATTAGATGAAATTTCAGAAAGCTCTCCTGCCTCTTTAACCATACCTTTAGCTTCAAGAGAAGTAACCTCTGCGCTTACAGGACCTTTGACTATGGAACATATTTTTTTTAATTGAGACAAAGGCTCGGCACCTTCTTTCGATAATAAAGTTGGGTTGGTGGTGACGCCGTCAAGGACGCCGTAAGAATTGGCTTTTTCAATCTCTTCAATGTTAGCTGTATCGATAAATAATTTCATCTTTCGCCTTAAAGTTAAAAGCTAATTACAGCTTGCTCTGGCCAGCAGCCCTGCTCCTATTATGCCTGCATCTTTTAACCTTGCTTTTTGCAGTTTTAAATCCTTTAGATTAGGCCACATAGCCTGCTCCTTAATTGCCTTATAAACAAAGGGTTTAAAAAAATTAAAGGCACCGGAAACACCGCCGCCGAAAATTATGACTTCGGGATTGAAGATATTAATCATACCTCCCAGAAACTTGCCTAAAGCCTTTGAAAAATCCTTCCAGACCTTTAACGCTTCTCTTTCACCTTTTAAGGCTTTATGATAAAGGTCTTTTATTTCTATTCCTTCAGGGCAGTTCTTCTTAATCTGTTTATATTTTTTCAAAAGGTATTTATTGCCTACCTCAGTCTCGATACAGCCTCTTGCTCCACAGCCACACAGCCTTCCTTTTAAATTTATTGGTACGTGGCCTAGCTCCTGGGCACTGGCTGAAGTTTGAAGTAGTCTGCCGTTTATTACCACAGCCCCGCCCAAACCTGTACCCAGGGTCAAAAAAATTGATCTGGTCTTTCCCTTGCCTGCCCCCAAACAGCTTTCGGCCAAGGCAAAAACATTTGCATCGTTATCTATCACTACAGGGATCTTTAACCTTTTCTCTAGGATTTTTTTTAGGGGAAAGTTTTTCCAGCCGGGAATATTAGGGAGATAATAAATAAAACCTTCCTGAATATTGATTATCCCCGGTGCCCCTATGCCAATAGCTTTTATTTTATGGCCGGCAAATGATCCGGCTAAAGAACAGATTTT